>CAZOGN010000028.1:0-12651 GCA_964579655.1 uncultured Lachnospiraceae bacterium | reverse complement strand
TTGCTCAGCTGAAGCTGTTAGTACAAGTGGGTCAACTAAGATGTTTTCTTCATCTATACCATAAAATTTAGCGGTTTCAACTATCTTTGTTGCTATTTCAACTCTTTTTTTTGCTGTCTTTGGTATGCCTTCTTCATCTAGTGTTAAGGCAACAACTAGGCTACCGTATTTTTTAACAATAGGAAATATAGCTTCCATATTTTCTTTTTTCCCATTAACTGAATTAATAATAGGCTTGCCATTATATATTCTAGCGGCTGCTTCTAAGACATCAGCATCTGAGCTATCTATTTGCAGAGGTAAGGGGCTTATACTTTGTACTTCTCTTATTACGTCAGCCATCATTTGTTTTTCATTTATTTCAGGAAGTCCCACATTAATATCTAATATATCAGCAGAAGTTTCTTGTTGTTTGATAGCCTCATTTATAATATAAGTCAAATCATTATTTCTAAGGGCTTCTTTTAAAAACTTTTTGCCTGTAGGGTTAATTCGCTCCCCAATAACCTTCACCTGATCACCTATGAAAACAGTCTTAGAAGAAGAGGTAGCAGTTGTAAAATACTTTTTGCTTATTTTTTTTGTTGATAAGTTCTTTGTGGTTTTAATAATTTCTTCTATATATTGAGGGGTGGTACCACAACAGCCACCCAATATAGCTACTCCCTTTTGGGCCATTAGCTTGATTTCTTCACTATATTTATCAGGGTCAATATCATAAAGGGTTTTGTTGTTTTCATATTTGGGTAGACCTGCATTGGCTTGAACCATGACTGGTGTAGAACTATATTCTAACAATTGATCTACTATAGGCTGTAGTTGTTCTGGTCCAAGAGAGCAGTTAACTCCAAGGGCATCAACTCCTAGACCTTCAGCAACAAAGACAAAAGTAGCCACATCAGTGCCTGAAAATGTACGACCATTTTCTTGAAAGGACATTGTAGAAAACACTGGTAAGTCAGAGTTTTCTTTAGCAGCTAGGATGGCGGCCTTAAGCTCATATATATCAGTCATGGTTTCAATAAGAATAATATCTACTCCAGCCTTCACTCCTGCAAGGATTTGTTCTTTAAAGATATCATAGGCATCTTGGAAACTTAGAGTCCCTATAGGAGATAGAAGAGTACCAATTGGGCCAATATCTAAGGCGACAAACTTATTAGTAGCAGAAAGATCTGCAATAGATTTTTTTGCAATACTTACAGCTAAATGAATTATTTCTTCTACTGAATATGAAGAGTCCTTTAGTTTTAATCTATTTGCTCCAAAGGTATTGCTAGTAATAATATTTGCACCAGCCTTTAAATAATTCTTATGAATGTTTGATAAAACTTCAGGCTTTGTTATGTTTAATATTTCTGGAAGTTCTCCTGTTTCAAGACCAGCTTCTTGTAACATAGTGCCCATTGCACCATCAAAGAACAGGAATTTATCATTTAAGAAATCTTTTATTTGCTTATTATTTGCCACAGGATTTTCCTCCATTTTCTCTATAGCTGCAGTCGTCATATAGATTACATGTCGAACAGGAGCTTTTTTTATTTTCAGTTTTTTCATAGTTATCTACAAAACCTATAAAAGCAGTTACTGACTTTCTGGGAATTAATATTGAAGACTCTGAAACATTTAATCCTATTAGCTTTGCAGCATTTAATGAATTAATAATTTTCTGTTGGTGGTGAATTGAAACATCTCCATATCCTGCACTAAACCTAAAGGTTATGTTAGTCCCTTCTTTATTTGCAATTATCCTTATCTCATTTTCTACATAATCACATAAGGCTTCTATATATGTAGTTGCGCAGGCGTCAAAGATAATTCCTTTTGACAAATTAGACAAACTATAATATCTAATACGGTTTTCAACTGCCAGGCCAAGGGTTGCCCCCATAAGTGCCACCTTATTGGAGTTTTTAAAAAGTTTAGATAAATCCTTAGACTTAATTATAATTTCATCTTCAAAGCTAATACTAGCATTGTCATTACTTATATTGAAGATTCTATAAACATATTTTAACTCGCTAAGGTCTTTTAATTCTATTATGCACTCATTTATGAGCCTGTCGGTTTCCTCATCAATTATATCACTCTTATATTGTAAATATCTTAAAACTTCTTTTTTGTCTATGCTTATATGTTCACTTTTTAAGTGTTCTACCATTATTTTATAATTTGCCTTCACTAGTTAAAACACTCCTAATGGCAGTTATGCTGCCTAATATCTTTCTTGCTGTATCAGCCTTGTTCATTGTATAGATATGTATGCCATCAACTCCCCAAGATAAGAGGTCTATGACTTGGCTAACGGCAAATGACATTCCAGCCTCATATAAGGCCTCAGGATCATTTTCATATCTTTCTAGTATCCTCATTAATTTCTTTGGAGCAGAATTTCCAGTTAGTCTTTTAACAGTTGCTAGTTGTCTTTTATTAAGAATAGGCATAATTCCAGCAACGATAGGAATGTTTATACCCTTTTTTTGTGTTTTATCATAAAAATCATAAAAGACTTCATTATCAAAAAACATTTGACTCGTAAAAAAATCGGCACCTGCATCCATTTTTCTTTTTAGAAAATCAATATCATCATCTAAAGTTTTTGCATCTGGATGCTTTTCAGGATAACAAGCAGCACCAATACAAAAATCCGTTGTTTTTTTAATGTGTTCTATTAGTTCTACTGAGTTCTTAAATCTGTCTTCTGGAATATTAATACCTGGATCCACTGGATAGTCGCCTCTTAGAGCCATAACATTTTGAACATTCTTATCTTTTAAAGATTTTAACAAACTTTCAGTCTCTGCCTTAGTTGAAGATATACAAGTGATATGAGCAAGAGAAGTTAGGTCGTATTTATTCTGAATGTAGGAGGATATATCAACGGTCTTATCTTTGGTACTACCCCCAGCCCCATATGTAACACTTATAAAATCCGGCTCTAAAGTATATAAATCGTCAATGGTATAAAATATTGTACTAACAGGATAATCAGTTTTTGGTGGAAATATTTCAAATGAAATTAATGGATTTTTATTTGCAAATTCCTCATTTATTCTCATTAAATATAATTCTCCCTTCTTTTTTTTTGATAAAAAAACCTCGCCTGCAAAGGAAAGGTTCTAATCATGAACATTATCATCTGCCGGTCATAGCCGCTGGAATTGGCACCTTATATATTATCTAATATTGGTTGCCGGACTTCATAGGGCCAGTTCCCTCAGTCTCTCTTGATGAAAAGGGAATCGTTAGCGAATCCCATGAAATTATTACCATAGTATCTTATGCAGATAAAAATGTCAATATAAAAAATCAGTTTTCATTTATAAAATATTTCCCCAAACCCTTCATATATGTGTTACATTAGTATTATAAAACTTAGGAGGGTTACTCTAATGAAGATGACTAAAGAAGAAAAGTCGTGGGTTATGTATGATTGTGGTAATTCGGCATATTCTATGGCAGTCACAACAGCTTTTTTACCAATAGTATTTGGTATGTTTGACAATGTAGGAAGCAGTATGAATTTGGGATATTTTAATTCATTAGCAAGTATAATAATTGCTTTATTAAGTCCAGTTTTAGGAACCATTGCGGACTATAAGCACAAGAAAAAAAGGTTTTTCATATTCTTTGCAATTCTAGGCTTATTAAGTACATTTTCTTTAGCCTTTGTATCACCATCTAGTGGTCAATGGAAGCTCTTAATTTTATTTTATGTCTTATCTGCAATTGGCTTTTCAGGAGCTAATATCTTTTATGATGCGTTTTTAGTTGATATCACTGAAAATGATAGGATGGATAAGGTTTCAACAAGTGGCTTTGCATATGGCTACATAGCTAGTATTATTCCCTTTGGAATAAGCCTTTTATTTGTTTATCTTCTTGGTATGGACAAGGCAATTGGCTATCAACTTGGATTTATTATTACTGTATTATGGTGGGGTCTTTTTACCATACCCATGTTGAAAAACGTAAATCAAAAACATTATATAGAGCCTGAACCAAGACCTATGTATAATAGTTTTAAAAGACTTGCAAAGACCTTTAAGGAAATAAAAAATTACAAAGTAGTAGTTGTGTTTTTAATAGCATATTTTCTTTATATTGATGGAGTTGGCACAATAATAAAGATGGTGGTGCCTTATGCTCAAGAAGTTTTAGGTGGGGTTAGTCTTGATACCTTTACCTTACTTGGAATTCTCCTGCTTATTCAGATAATAGCCTTTCCTTGTGCGATTATATATGGTAATCTAGCAAAAAAATATTCAGCTAGATTAATGATAATAGTAGGTATTATAACTTACATATTTGTATGTATTGTGGCTTATTTTATATCATCTGTTTGGCATATATTTATATTAGGTGCCTTAGTTGGTTCAGCCCAAGGTGGCATACAAGCCTTAAGTAGATCTTATTATGGAAAAATAATTCCTAAAGAAAACTCCAATGAATTCTTTGGTTTTTATAATGTTTTTGGAAAGTTTGCATCAATTATAGGTCCAGGATTAATGGCTTTAGTTACAACCTTAACAGGAAATGCAAAAGCTAGTATATTTGCAATTATTCCATTATTTATTCTGGGATTATTAGTTTTCTTAACTTTACCAAAAGAAGAAACAGTTCAATAAAAATTTAGAATGGGGATTTGAAAAATGGATTATTATGAAAACAAAACAGTAAAACATGTAATTTTTATATCCTATGATGCATTTTCAGAAGATAATTGGGAAAAAGCAAGAAAGCTTCCTAATTTATCAAAACTGATAAACAATGGTGCGTCTACGAATAGTTTAAGTAGTGTTTATCCAACACTAACTTATGTTGTTCATTCAACTATAGTTACAGGTGTTTACCCTGATAAACATGGAATTATTCATAATAATCCTTTTCAGCCGTTTGTTCAAGAAAAGAATCAGGAATGGTACTGGTTTCGTAGGGATATTAAGGCAAGAACAATATATGATGCAGTAAAAGAGGCTAAGATGAAAGCGGCAGGGATTTTATGGCCAGTTACAGCTAAGGCTACAATAAAGTACAACATTCCTGAAGTTGTTGCAATTAATGATGAAAATCAAGCCCTTAAGGTACTAAGGAATGGTAATCCACTCTTTTGTATTAACATGGAACTAAAATATGGTTCCACTAGACAAGGAATTAAACAACCTTATTTAGATGATTTTTCCACCTTATGTACTATAGATACAATAAAAAACAAAAGTCCCAATCTGTTATTAGTTCATTTAATTGACTTAGATGATGCAAAACACAGGTTTTCAACTGAGAGCAAAGAAGTAGATGAAGTAATTGTACGTATGGATAAAAGGATAGGAGATATTATAAAAGCTGTAGAAGATACAGGTCTTATAAATGATACGGTTTTTATTGTATCGGGTGATCACGGTCAATTTCATGTAGACTACAAAGTTCATTTGAATAATATCTTAAGAGATAATAACTTAATAGATGAGAAAAATGGAAATATACAATGGAGGGCCTACTTCCAAACAACAGGTGGATCAGCTTATTTATATATAAAAGAAGGTGATAAAGAAGCCAGGAGATTGGTAATAGAACTTATAGAAAAAGCAATAGCAGAAGATAAGTATGGAATAGATAGATTGCTTTCAAGAGAAGAATTAGATAATTACAATATTCATAAATCTATACCATATATGATTGAAGCAAAGAAAGGATATAGTTTTGTAGAAGAATTATCAAATACAACTATTGAAGACCTAAAAGCTCAAGGAATTAAACATGCGACTCATGGATATTTGCCAGACAAGGATAATTATAAAAGCAATTTAATTATATCAGGAGATATAATTAAAAGTGGATATCAAATGGGCAAAGTGAATATGGTAGATATCGCCCCCACAATTGCAAAAATACTAGGAGTAGAATTTGCGGATTGTGAAGGGAGAAGTTTAGACGAAATTTTTATTACTATCTAGGAAGAATAACTATTATAATACTCTTCAAAGGCATCTGCTGTTAAGGCTTTGCTAAAGTAGAATCCTTGTACACGGTCACAGTTTAGTTCTTTTAGTATACCTACTTGCCTTTGGGTTTCTACGCCTTCAGCAATTACAGTTTTACCAATCTGATGGGCATATACAATTATGCCACGAACTAATTCTTGTATATCCTTTTCTGTAAGACGATTGATAAAGTATCTATCAATCTTTAATATATCAAAAGGAATCTCGTTAAGACTTACAAGTGAATTATAGCCTGTTCCAAAGTCATCAATAGAAAGACTAAATCCTTCTTTTCTAAGTTTATCAAGTAGTTCCCTTACATATAAGCCTTTATTAACAAATACTCTTTCAGTAAGTTCGAATTCAAACTGTGAATAATCTAAATTTTTATTATCTAGAAGTGTTTTCAACTCTTCAAAAAAATCATTATCAAGTAGTTCAAGGGCAGTAAGATTAATTGCACAACTTAAGTTAAAATTTTTGTCTTTCCATAATTGCATTTGGTCAGCGGCCTTATTTATAACAAATTTAGAAATGTCTTTTATTAGCCCTGTTTCCTCTGCAATTTTAATAAATATATCTGGAGATACATATTTGTCTTCTCCTCTGTTCCATCTAATTAGTGTTTCGACACCTGTAATAGTATTATTATCAAGGCTTATAATGGGTTGAAATTTCAAAAAAAACTCATCATTAACAAGAGCATCAAACATAGAACCTGAAATCTCATATATCTCTTTTCTTTTTTCATCAAAAGCAGGGTCATAAATATATAATCCAGAGTGTGGAGTTTCACCTTGCTCTCTAGCAATACGCGCCTTGTTATATATATCTATTGGTTCTTCATCAAGCCCTTCATAATTATAGACACCCACCTGTATAATAACTTGTATATTATAATTACCTAATTTAATAGGGGTGGAGTAGTTTTGAATTATATTATAAACCTTATTAATAAAGTTGGACTTACTAGGACAAACTAAAATAATTTCATTGTGACTAGATGAGAAAATATTATCATTACTATAGTAAGTCTCTAATTCCTCAGTAAATTCTAAAATAATTTGCTTAATAAGGCTAGGGTTAACATACTTTTCTATTCCCTCGACATTCACAAATTTTATTGATAAAACAGAAAAATCTTTATTACTTTTCATCAGATCATTTAAATAATTCATAAGAGCATTATGGTTGTAAAAACCAGTTAAAGGACTTATGGAATCCTTTAGACGAATAGCTTCATTAAGCCTATCAACTTTGTTAAGGATATAGCTCGTGGTTATGCTAAATAGGAAAAAGATAAGCAAACGTATTATCCAGTTTGCTGAGTTTTGATATACCAAGGGAGAAGTGGTTAAGGGCATTAATGGACCCAATAAAGTCCCAGCAATCACTGCACTTATTGCTCCACCTTTAACTCTCCAAAAGTAAGAAGAAAGCATAACAGGGATATAGGCTAAGTGTATAAATGAAGTAAAACTGCCACCAGTAAAATATACTAAAACATATATTAGAGCCATTAATACTATGATAATAGGCACTTTACCTTTGTTAGAGAAGTAAAAACTTGATTTAATAAAGTCGTTAAATTTCAATTTCATCTTTTGAATTACCGTCCCTTCAGTTGTATTACCCTTAATATGGTGTATAGGAACTCAAAATTAGGTAAATATAAGATGATTATAGCAATAGTTTTTGGTCAATACAAGTAAAACAGATTATAACTTAAGGAGTCTTTTAATAATACTTATAATTGATTTCCTTTTTCTACTTTTATAAGGCTCAAGTTCTAAAGCTTGTTGTATGAATAGATCCTGACAAATTAAAGGTTCTTTGTTTTTAGAAGGTTTATAATATTCTCCTTCGTTATTAATTATTCTTATCTTTATATTGTCTTGTAGTGTTGTTTCAATTACTTTATTTATTTCCTCTTTTATATCAGTATCATATACAGGACATGCAACTTCGACTCTTCTGTCTAAATTTCTTGTCATTAAATCTGCAGAAGATATGTAGATTTTTTGTGAGTCGCCCTGGCCAAATGAATATATTCTTGAATGTTCAAGATATCGTCCCACGATAGCACCTATAGTTATGTTTTCTGTAATCGAATCTATTTCAGGTAATATACAACATATACCTCTTATGATCATAGAAACTTCTACGCCAGCTTGAGAGGCTTTAGCTAAATTATTAATCATGTCTAGGTCTGTCAGAGAATTTATTTTGAAAAAGATTCTTCCTTCTTTACCTTTTGCAATTTCTTCATTAAACAAATCTAACAATTTGGGTTTCATATGAATAGGAGCTACAAGTAAATGCTTATAATTACCATCTAAGCTTCCAATAGACATGTTTTTAAAAAACTCATTAGCATCTTCTCCAATTTCTTGATTTCCAGTTATCAAGGAAAGGTCTGTATATTGTTTGGCCGTGCTTTCATTGTAATTTCCTGTTCCAATTTGTGTAATATATTTAATCTTACCTTTGTCTCTGTAAGTAATAAGGCAAACTTTTGAATGGCATTTATATTCTTCAAACCCATAGAATACATTACATCCTGCGTCTTCAAGTTTCTCTGACCAGTCAATATTGTTTTGCTCATCAAATCGGGCTCTAAGCTCTATCATAGCAGTAACGTCTTTACCGTTTTCAGCTGCAGTGCATAGATAATCAACTAAATTTGCTTTTTTGGCCATTCTATATATGGTAATTTTTATTGATAAAACATTAGGGTCATTAGCGGCCTGCCTAATTAAATATAGAAAAGGCTTCATGCTATGGTAAGGGTAGTGAAGTAGTAAATCCCTTCGGCTAGCTAATTCCATCATATCTGTTTCAGGTACTTTTATTGTTTCAACTGCTTTAAAAGGTTTATATAATAAATTCTTGTTATAAATTTGTGTAAGGTCATCAAGTAAGTCATAAACATAGTGCATTTCAAGGGGTGCAGTCATTAGATATATTTGATAGTTGTCGATATCTAATTGCTTGCATAAGTATTTACTTAAGTCCCTTCCTAGTTTTTGATTAGTTTCTAATCTAACTACTGCAAGTCTTTTGCGAAGGTGAAGCAATTTTTTCATTTGATGTCTAAAGTCTATATTTTCACTTAAAGGATCATCTTCTGGTGTTATATCAGCGTTTCTTGTTACTGATATACATGCTTTTTCCGTCATTTGGTAAGTTCTAAACAAATCGTCTATAAATTCAAATATTATTTTTTCAACATGTATATATCGGAAATGTTTTCCTGGTAGAAAAACATACTCAGGTATGTTCTCAGGCACGGGAACTATGCCATATATTTTTTTATCTTTATGACTTAAAAGACAGGCAATATATAAAGATTTATTCTTTAAATGAGGGAAAGGGTGATGGGGGTCAATAATTTGAGGAGATAAGACAGGGTAAATAGCTTCCTCAAAATAAGTTCTAACATATTTTTGTTCATCATTATCTAATTCATTATAATCTAATGAGTAAATTCCATTAGTTCGAAGTGCGATTTCTATATTTTTATATGAATTGTTATACTTATCATTTAAAAGACGACTAATTTCATAAATAATATCAAGTTGTTCTTTAGGGTCCATGCCGGATTTGTTGTCAATTGCATTAGGGGTATAGATTGATTTGTCAAACAAACTACCTACTCTAACCATAAAGAATTCATCAAGATTAGTAGCATAAATAGAGACAAACTTTAAGCGTTCTAGTATAGGTATTGTTACATCGTCTGCCTCTTCAAGAATTCTTTCATTAAACCTTAACCAGGAAACTTCTCGGTTTTGTTTAAAAATATTATTTTCTTTTAAAGGATTCTTAGTATTCATATATTACTTCTCACCTCATTCTTTATTAATCATTGTATATAAATATCCTTCTCTGATACCAAAGTCGCTTACTTCAATTACCTTACTATTATAGTGATTTGCAAGCGTATCAAGAATAATCATACCAGGTAAAATAGTATGAAGACGGTCTGGTGCAACCTTTATTATTGTTTTTATAAATTGATGAGATTCATTTAAATATAGGTTAAAAAGCTCCTTTAAATGTTGTGTCTCAATCTGCTTGTTGTATTCAACATTACTAAACAAATCATTATTTAATTCACGTGTGGCTCTTATAGTACCACCCACGCCACATATAAGTTCTGTATGAGCGGGTTCAATATAATCATCTAATTCTCTTAGGTTTTTTAAAACATTTTTCCTGATTTTCATTATTTCTTTTTCTGTAGGCAAAAAATTTGTAATATATTTTTTATATAAACTAAGAGAACCAATAGATAAGGAACGGGCTTGCTTGACCTTGCCCTTTTCGTACAATACAAGTTCAGTACTTCCGCCACCAATATCAATTAATAGGCCATCATCTAGAGTAAGCATCATTGAAGCTCCTATATAACCTAGAGTAGCTTCCTCTTTACCAGAGATAAGATCAATATTAAGCTTGGTTTTTTCTTCAATAATTCTTGTTACTCTTTTGCTATTATTGACATTTCTGAGAGAGGCAGTCGCAAAGACATAAGTTTTATTTACATTTATATGATTAAGAATCATTTTGAATTCTTTTAAGCTATCTATAGCAACATCTACGCCTTTTTTTGTAAGATTCCCTTTTTTGTTAACATAGCCAGCAAGTCCGGCTGTTATTTTCTTTGAAAGTATTAAATAAAGCTTATTGTTTTTGTGTTCATATATATTAAGTCTCATGGTGTTAGAGCCAATATCAATAACTGCGTACATAAATAAAATTACTCCTTATTATAGAAAAGACTAGTAGGTTTACGGGTTTTGCTTATTAAGCATTATGTATATTAAATAATTATAACATATTATAAAAAAAAGAATGTTAAGATATGATGAAATTTTATTAAATTATATAGTCTGAAAATAAGGTTAAAAGACATGAAAAGACGTCCCTGCTATGTCACTATAGATAAGCAACATAGGTAGGAAAGTCTTCTTGTGTTTGGATATTATAATAGGTAGGGATCATCCATTGGATCTATGAAATTCTTTGGATCATAATCAGTTTTTATTTCTTCTTGATTAGGAAGCTTTGAAATATCAACTGATGGAAGGTCAAGTTCAGGATGTTTATTATTAGAAGCATAATTTCCTTCTTGGGAATCCCTTGCTGGAAGATTAAGATCAACGTCTTCAATATCAATATGTAAAGCCTTTGCTACACCTTTACCATAGTCAGGGTCAGCCTGGTAGCAACTATTAATATGTCTATGTTTAATCTGTAATGTAGAATCTCCCATATTTCTTGCAGTATTATCGCATAACACACGCTGTTGGTCTTCAGTCATAGCACGATATAGCATACCAGCTTGTGTATAATAATCACTATCATCTTGTCTGAAATCGTATCTATAAGCGTCTCCACCTTTTTCAACTGGTCTTATTAAGCTAGTATCATCTTTCCAGTTACCATAGCTGTTGGGCTCATAATGATTTTGTGAACCTAAATTACCATCTACTCTCATTAGTCCGTCGCGATGGAAGGAATGAGGATTTTCAACGCCTTTAGGAGCGTTAACTGGAATTTGATGATGGTTTACACCTAAACGGTAGCGCTGAGCATCTCCATATGAGAAAAGTCTTCCTTGTAACATTCTATCAGGAGAATGACCGATTCCAGGTACAATACTTGCTGGATTAAAAGCAGCTTGTTCAACATCTGAGAAATAGTTCTCAGGATTTTTGTTTAATTCAAAGATTCCTACTGGAATTAGAGGAAAATCTTTTTTATACCATACTTTTGTTAAATCAAAAGGATTATATGGCATATTATTAGCCTGTTCTTCAGTCATTATTTGTACATACATTTTCCACTTTGGGTGATTGCCTTTTTCAATTGCTTCATATAAATCTCTTTGGTGGCTTTCGCGGTCATCTGCAACTACTTTTGCAGATTCTTGGTCAGTTAGGTTTTGAATACCTTGCTGAGATCTAAAATGAAATTTCACCCAGCTTCTTTCGTTATCTTCATTAATAAACGAATAAGCATGACTAGAAAATCCATGCATAAATCTATAAGAGGATGGAATACCTCTATCACTCATAGTAATAGTTAGTTGGTGTAGGGCTTCTGGCAGGGATGTCCAAAAGTCCCAGTTAGTATTAGGACTTCTCATGTTAGTTCTTGGATCCCTCTTAATTGCATGGTTTAAATCAATAAATTTTAGAGGATCGCGGAAGAAAAACACTGGTGTATTGTTACCAACTAAGTCCCAGTTACCTTCTTCAGTATAGAACTTTAGAGCAAAACCTCTAATATCTCTTTCTGCGTCTGCAGCGCCTCTTTCACCTGCAACAGTTGAAAAACGAGCAAACATCTCAGTTTCTTTACCAATTTCTGAAAATATCTTTGCCTTTGTATATTTAGTAATATCGTGGGTAACCTTAAAAGTACCAAATGCACCAGAACCTTTTGCATGCATTCTTCTTTCAGGGATTACTTCTCTATCAAAATGTGCCATTTTTTCCATAAACCAAACATCTTGCATCAATAATGGACCTCTTTGTCCAGCGGTCATAGAATCTTGATTACTTGCAACAGGAGCACCAGCAGCAGTTTTAATTTCATGTGTGCTTCCTTTTCTGTCATTTTTGCTTGATAAGCCTTTTCCTAAGCCGTTCTTATCCATAGG
>CAZOGN010000027.1:0-25398 GCA_964579655.1 uncultured Lachnospiraceae bacterium | reverse complement strand
CTCATTGCTGCTGCCGCAAACATTGGATTTAGCGTTAGGGCAAAAGGTGCATATAAAACTCCTGCTGCTAAAGGTATTCCAAGTGTATTGTAAAAGAAGGCCCAGAATAAGTTTTGTTTAATGTTCTTAATTGTTGCCTTACTAAGCTCTATGGCAATCACTGCATCTTGCAAGTTACTATTCATTAGAACAATATCAGCTGATTCAATAGCTACATCTGTTCCTGCACCAATTGCAACTCCAACATCTGCTCTTACTAGGGCTGGTGCATCATTAATCCCATCACCTATCATAGCAACTTTACTTCCTGACTCCTGTAATCTTCTAATTTCTCTTTCCTTATCTTGAGGTAATACATCAGCCACTACATGGTCTAAATCCAATTGTTTCTGTATTGCATTAGCTGTTCTTGTATTATCACCTGTTAACATTACTACATGAATACCCATATTCTTCAGTTGTTTAATCGCTGTTTTGCTTGTAGGTTTAACTACATCAGCTACTGCAACAACACCAACTAACTTTTTATTTTCTGCAAAGAATAAAGGTGTTTTACCTTCATCTGCAAACTTGTCAGCCATTTTTATGTGTTCTTCTACATCTACATCGTTTTCTTCCATGTAAGCAAAATTACCTGCTTTGTAGTCTATTCCATCAATTGTTGCTTCTATACCTCTACCTGAAACTGCTTTAAATGAATCGACTTCAGTAGTATCAATATTTTCTTCTTTTGCCTTACTAATAATAGCTTCTGCTAAAGGATGTTCTGAAGGCTTTTCAATGGATGCTGCAATTCTTAAAAATTCCTTTTCGGAAGTATCATTAAATACTATTATATCAGTTACCTTTGGCTGTCCCTCAGTAATAGTTCCTGTCTTATCTAATACCACGCTACTTACTGAATGAAGTGTTTCTAAAGCTTCTGCTGATTTTATTAATATTCCATGACTTGCACCCTTACCTGTACCTACCATAATTGCTACTGGTGTAGCTAAGCCAAGAGCACATGGACAAGAAATTACTAAAACTGCAATCCCTATAGACATTGCAAACTCAAATGGATATCCCAAAATAAGCCAAGTAATAGTGGCAACAATTGCTATTATAATTACAACTGGAACAAATATCCCACTTATTTTATCTGCTAACTTAGAAATTGGTGCCTTTGATGAACTGGCTTCCTCAACTAATTCAATTATCTGTGCAAATGTAGTATCTTCTCCTACTTGTGTTGCCTTAAACTTAAAGTAACCTGTTTTGTTAGTGGTAGCAGCTATTACCTTGTCTCCAATATTCTTTTCGACAGGAATACTCTCACCAGTAAGTGCTGATTGATCAATAGATGCACTTCCTTCAATAATAAGACCATCCACCGGAATGTTTTGACCTGGTCTAACAACAAGAATATCATCAACAACTACATCTTCTACAGGAACTTCTACTTCATTACCATCCCTTATAACTGTTGCAATCTTGGGTGCAAGATCTATCATTTTGGAAATTGCTTCTGATGTTCTACCCTTAGACCTTGCTTCTAAGTACTTACCCATAGTAATCAAGGCTAATATCATCCCTGCTGATTCAAAATACAAGTCGTGAGAATACTGCATAACCAAGTCCATATCTCCATGACCTAAACCATATCCAATTCTATAAATTGCAAATATACCATATACAAGTGCTGCACCAGAGCCAAGTGCAATTAATGAATCCATGTTAGGATTAGCTCTAAATAAGGTCTTAAATCCCACAGAATAATACTTGCGATTTATATACACTATAGGTAAAGTTAATAATAACTGGGTAAATGCAAAGTTGATTGCATTCTCTTGTCCGGTTAAAAAAGATGGTATAGGTAAATTAACCATAGGTCCCATAGCTATATAAAATAAAGGAATTAAAAAAACAAAAGAAACAATCACCCTATATTTCAGTTCATTTTCTTGGGTCTTAGCTGTGTCACTTTCTTCTTGTTCTCTTCCTTTTTCTTTATCTACTTTATCAGCATCTTTATAAAGAGATGCTCCATAACCTACCTTCTCTACAGTTTTTATAATTTCATTATTATCAAGAATTGTTTCATCATATTCAACTGTCATACTATTAGTTATCAAATTGACATTAACATCTTTTGCTCCCTCTAGTTTCTTAATATTCTTCTCCACAGAAGCTGAACATGCTGAACATGTCATTCCTTTTACGTTAAATTTTTGTTTCATAATAATTACCTCACTTTTTTCCCATGTCCTTGGCTTATGCACCATACCCCTGGGGGGTGTATCTAGTGTATAATATTTTGTGGTTTTTGTCAAATTCTATCCTCTACTTATTATTCTTCATGTTGCCAATAATTATTCAATAATAACTCCTAAGTCTTTAGCTGCTTTAAGCCAATACTTCTTCGGAATCTTCTTATTCTCTATATCAACACCATCTTCTACTGCATAATCACGAGCTTTTTTAGAACATAAGGGTCCGTAATTTATTCCTTCATCCAATGATTTCAAAATACAATAAGGCCAAACTCCACCTTTATTCATCAAAGAACTATTATGAAAAATATCACGTATTTTTTCAAATTCATATGGAACTGCCTTCAGTTCAACCTTCCATTCCTTCTTACTCCATTCTAGAATAGCATATTGAGCAGTTGCTCTTTCTCCTATGGCAAGACCAACTGAACCTGGATTAATTAAAACTTTATTCTTATATCTATAATGAGTTTGAACATGAGTATGCCCACTGAGTATGTAGTTCTCCTGCATTTCTAACATACGCTGTTTTGTGTTATCTTTATCTTTAAAAAGCAGTTCTTTTAAATGCCTTTGAGAACCATGAACCATAAGAATTGGCTCTGTGCCAGAAATGTTAACAGTAACTTTCATTGGTAAGTCTCTAAAAATATCTAAATCTTTTTTACTTAATTTATCATAGGTATAAAGCAGACTTCCTTCATAGGACAAGTAGCTCCATCCATCATCTATATCCTCTTCGTGCTTTATAAAATACTGCTCCCTATTGCCTTTTATCATCCAGGTCTTATATCTACTCTTTAATTCTCTAATTAAATTAATAGTGGCTTGTGGATTAGGACAATCACTAATATAATCGCCCAATAAACATATGCCATCTATATTAGATTTTTCTATGTCCTTAATACATGCTTCAAATGCAATATTGTTGCTATGAATATCACTTAGTACAGCTAATCTCATGGCACCCTCCACAATTAATTTATAGTCTTTATATTCCTACTATTACTATAACACGGTATCAATTATTATTCAAAACACTTAATACTTTTATTCTCTGTTGTAATTAATCTATCTAAGGTATAATATATATATGTTTATTAATATATTAGGAGGTAATATGAGTACAATTCTTTACTTGGTTAGACACGGCGAAACTGATTGGAATAAGACAAACCTTTTTCAAGGCAGGACTGATATCCCTTTATCCGAAGAAGGGATTTGGCAAGCAAAACAGACTAAGGAACGTCTCAAGGGTCAATTTGATGTAATTTATACAAGTCCCTTATCTAGAGCTCTTCAAACTGCAGAAATTATATCAGAAAATACAGGTTTCTCACCTATTATATATGAGAATCTAATTGAAATTGATTTTGGCAAGTGGGAAGGCCTCCCCTATGATGAAATTAAAAACATATTCCCCAAAGAACATAAACTCTGGAAAACAGATAATAATACTGCACCCCTTGTTGGTGGTGAACAAAATATGAAAAATGCCAGTATCCGCGGCAAGAATGCTTTTTGGGATATTGTAAATAAAAACCCAAACAAACGTATTCTTCTTGTTGCCCATGGTGGTCTTCTAAAGGCTGGGATCGTTGGACTTTATGACTTTGGAATAAATATGTATCACAATATGTATATAGATAACACATCAATTACTACTATTAAATTTTTTGAAGATCGTAAACCTTTAACTTTAGGCTTAAACGACACTTGCCATCTTCACTCTTCTTAATTATACATAATTTGTATTATTTTTAAAAAAACATTGTAATTCCGGCATCTATTCATTATAATTGTAATGTTATAATCTATATTCATAGAAAGAAGGAACATATATGCGTATTTATGAAACAGCCGACTATAATGAAATGAGTCTTAAGGCTGCAGATATTATGGCTTCACAAATTATTTCAAAACCTGATAGTGTCCTAGGGCTAGCTACAGGTTCCACCCCAGAAGGTATGTACCAAGAATTGATTGCTAGATACAATAGGGGAGAAATTGATTTCTCTAAAGTCCACACAATTAATTTAGATGAATATGTGGGATTAGATTTTGATAACGAACAAAGTTATCATTACTATATGGAGAACAAACTATTTCGCCATGTTAATCTAGCATCTAATAATTGTCACTTATTAGATGGCATGGAAAAGGATAGTCAGAAAGAATGTTCAAAATATGAAGAATTAATACAAGAACTTGGTAGTATAGATCTTCAGTTACTTGGAGTTGGTGAGAATGGTCATATTGGTTTTAATGAACCAAATACACACTTCTCAAAAGGAACTCATTTAGTAGCATTAACTCCAAACACAATAGAAGTAAACTCCAGATTTTTTAAAAACAAGGATGAAGTACCCCACTATGCTTATACTCTAGGAATAAAAAATATAATGGATGTAGAAAAAATACTTTTCATGGTTAACGGCAAACGTAAAGCAAAAATACTAAGACAAATAATAGCAGGGCCTATTACTCCTAAAGTACCTGCATCTATTTTACAATTACATAAAGACGTAACAATCGTAGCTGACAAAGAAGCCTTATCTTTACTATAAAAGCACAAAAACAATTTTAAAATGCCCCTAAATCCATGTAAATGGTTCTAGGGGCATTATTTTTAAATCAAAACTAATTCATTAAAAATTATAATTCACTCTTCCAAAGTCCATGTAAGTTGCAATATTCATAAACAGCAGCTGCTTCTTCACCATTTAGTTCAAATACAGCCTTTGGTTCTTGTCCTGCTTCTAAGAACCTTACATGTAAACCATTATTTGTTTCTAAGGCAATTAATTGGATATAGTGTTCCTCAACCATAGGGTGAATTACACTACCAACAACTGCTGTTACTTTGTTTCCTTCTACTGTAACTTCTGGAACATGCTTTTCTGTAGCTGCATCTTCTGTGTTTGCTTTTAGCTCAGTCATTTCTTCTCCACAACATACTGGAACAACTCCTGAACTTTCTAAAAAAGTTATAATGTTACCACAATGCCTACATCTTAAAAATTTAAGTTCTGCTTTCATTTTACTTCCTCCTTATAAAAATGTGAATTAATAGTCTTCACATAAAATATGAAAATGGGCTTTAGGATGATCGCATACTGGGCACATATCCGGAGCATCTTTACCTACGTGAATATGTCCACAATTTGCACATTTCCAAACTGTATCCCCTTCTCTTGAAAAAACAATACCTTTTTCAATGTTATCTAATAGTTTCAAGTATCTTTCTTCATGGTCTTTTTCTATAGCTGCAACGCCTTCAAATAATTCTGCTATGGTTTCAAAACCTTCTTCTCTTGCTACCTTAGCATAGTCTTTGTACATTTCAGTCCATTCATAATTTTCGCCTTCTGCTGCATCCTTTAAATTAACTAATGTGTCAGGCATTCCATCGTTAAGTAATTTAAACCATATTTTTGCATGTTCCTTTTCATTAAGGGCAGTTTCTTGAAAGTATTTAGATATCTGTACATAACCATTCTTCTTAGCCTGTGATGCATAATAAAGATATTTTGTATGTGCTTGAGATTCCCCAGAAAAAGCATCTTGTAAGTTCTTTTCAGTTTGAGTTCCTTTTAGTTCGTTTTTGTGATTAAACTCCATTTTATACCTCTTTCTCATTTTATTAATTAAAGAATAATGATTATACTATTCTTTTAAAATGCTAACTATATATTAGTATAGCAAAAATCCGTGGATAAATCAATAATGATTCCTGTTTTGTGTTTTATTCTTCTTTATCATCCTTAAACTTTTCCATTCTGTTTGCCATATGTCTGCTAATATTGTCAATCTTTCTATCGTATTCCTCATTGAGAAGCTTTGAATTTAACAGAAAATCTGCCGTTGCAATATTATTAGCAATTGGAATATTATATACAACTGCTATTCTCAATAAGGCCTTTACATCTGGATCATGGGGTTGTGCTTCAAGTGGATCCCACAAAAATACAATAAAATCAATATTTCCTTCGGCAATTCTTGCACCAATTTGCTGATCTCCACCAAGAGGTCCGCTATTAAAAGCTTTTATTGGCAAACCTGTTGTGTCTGATAAAATACGTGCTGTTGTCCCCGTACCACATAGGAAGTGATTTTTTAAAATATCTTTGTTTGTGTCTACCCAATCTACCATATCGTCCTTTTTCCCATCATGGGCAACAAGGGCTATACGTTTTTGTTTACCAATTCTAAAACTCAATTCATCAATATGCATGTTATTCTCCTGTCTATAAGTCTCTACAAGTTTCCGTTTAATATTATAAATTTAATTTATTTTTAAATTTTATATATACTCTTATTTTATTAAATAAAAAGCACTTTTGCAATATATACTATAATTTAATACAGAATACTTGTATCAAAAAAACTATTATGATAAAATACTCTTGTATGTTTATGCGATTTGTGATAAACTATGGCAATTACGCTTAATTATAGCCAACAATCTACATAGGATAATTAATATACATTATAATCTTTTTAGTCAACTCTTTTCAAAACGTTTTTCGCATTAAACAAAAACAAACTAACAAAAACATATATACATAAAAGGAGGTTTTATATGAATAATCCAACATATTCTGAAATTACACCAGAAGTTAACTCGTTAGCACAATTATGTATAGATAACAATAATATCGACCCATCTCTATACGCAAAGTATGACGTTAAGAGAGGCTTACGTGATGTAAGCGGTAAAGGGGTATTAACTGGCCTTACCGAAATAGCTGATATAAAAGCATATAATCTAGACGGTGATAAACTAATTCCAACTGAGGGGCAACTGTTTTATCGTGGTTATGATGTCGAAGATATAATTGATGGCTTTAATGCTGAGAAACGATTTGGATTTGAAGAAACAGCTTATTTACTCTTATTTGGAAATTTACCAACTAAAGATGAATATCAAGAGTTTGTTGATCTTCTTGGCTCATATCGTACATTACCAACAAACTTTGTTCGTGATGTAGTTATGAAAGCGCCATCTAAAGACATGATGAATACTTTAGCCCGTAGTGTCTTAACATTGTATGCATATGATGATTACGCTGATGATGTTTCAATACCTAATGTGCTACGTCAATCAATACAATTAATAGCATTATTTCCAATGCTATCAGTATACGGCTATCAAGCCTATAGACATTATAAACATGGTGAGAGTTTATATATTCATAGACCTAGTTTGGAACTCTCAATTGCTGAAACAATACTAACCTTATTACGCCCAGACAAGCAATACACTGAACTAGAAGCAAAAATATTAGACATAGCTCTTATCTTACATGCAGACCATGGCGGAGGTAATAACTCAACCTTTACTAACCATGTTGTTACTTCTACAGGTACAGATACTTATTCTGCTGTTGCTGCTTCACTTGGTTCCCTAAAAGGACCAAAGCATGGCGGTGCTAATATCAAAGTAGTTCAAATGTTTGAAAATATGAAGGAAAACATAAAAGATTGGAAAGACGAAGATGAAGTTCGTAACTACCTATATGCACTCCTAAATAAAGAAGCATTTGATAAATCAGGATTAATATATGGAATTGGTCATGCTGTTTATAGTCTTTCAGATCCAAGAGCTAAAGTATTAAAACAATATGTTGAAGAACTATCCGAAGAAAAAGGCTTGAAGAATGAATACATTTTATACTCCACAGTAGAAAAGCTAGCTCCTGAGATTATTTCTGGTAAGAGAAAGATGTATAAAGGTGTTAGCGCAAATGTCGATTTCTATAGTGGTTTCGTATACAGTATGTTAGGCCTTCCACTAGAATTATATACACCAATATTTGCAATTTCACGAATTTCTGGATGGAGCGCTCATAGATTAGAAGAGTTAATTAATGCAGGCAAGATCATTCGACCAGCTTATAAGAATGTTTCTCAGTTAAAAGACTATGTTCCAATGAAAGATAGATAAAAACAAGAAAGAGTTTCGCTAGCGAAACTCTTTCTTATTTTTAAGCTATTCTTTTAATAATCCTTCTTCAGTATATTTATTACTACCATTCCATAGTATCCATTCCTCATAACCCGAATCATATACCCCTTCTACTTGTTCACGTATTTGTTCAGGCCCATACTTTTGATACTTTGAAATCCAAGGAGCTGTAAAGTCCTGTAACCAGGGTCTAACAATAGCCACATGTTCTCCTTCTTCTATCTCGCTTAAGACTTCTTTAGACTCATTTAAAGATGCTAGTATTAGCTTATAGGGTTCTAAGTCTGGATATTCTATTTCAAATGAGCCATCCGCATAATGTGATGGATAAATCATTGGACATATATAGTCTAAATGTTTTGACATTTCAACATAATCTTGCCCAACTATTGCTTGGTCAATTTCAGAGTCAATAATTGCTCCATATACATCTGCTGAAACAAAGGCTCCATAGGAACTAAGCTCTTCATATGCATATTCAGTAAATTCTATAATTATATCTGTTTTGCTTTTTTCTTCCGCTTCTATCCCAAAATCTACATTCTTCATTTTAGGATCTGTAGAAAAACGAATATAGTCAAATTGAATCTCATCAAATCCAATATCAACAGCCTCTTTTGAAACTTGAATTATATATTCCCACACATCTTTATTGTAAGGGTTTACCCAACCAAGTCCATCTTTATCCCTAAATGGTGAACCATCTGTATTCTTAATACAAAGTTCTGGCTTTTTTTTTGCTAGCAAGGGATCTTTAAATGCAACAACTCGAGCAATCAAGTAAATATCCTGTTCTTTTAAATCTTTGACTAGCTGCTCCATATTTGCAACATAATTAGTATTAGCACCCATTTCACTTACAAGATCATGTTCCATATTATAAGTGATTTCACCAGTATCATTCTTTATATCTATTACCATAGCATTTAACTCTGTGGTATTTACTAGGTCAACTAATTTACCCATTCTATTAGCATTGCCTGCTACAGGACCTGTAACATAAATCCCTTTTACCTTAGTGCCTTCTTTTTTTACTGGTACTTTATCGTTATTTTGAGAATTAACGGTCTCTTGTAATGAATCTTCTGTTTCTTTTATTTCTTCTGTTTCAGGTTCTAAACTTTCTCCCTCATTCTTAGGACTACTTAAATTCTCATCCTTTATATTCTCCTGGGTGCTTTCTTGTGCAGCCTGTTCTATTACTTCAGGGTCTTCCTTAGCAATAGATAAAAAATCCAGAGAAATAAAACCCTCTTTCGCCAGATAGTATGCACCCAGTCCTAAAACTGTGGCTAATATTATAATTATCACTATGTTGCGAAATGTTTTGGGGCTTCTATTACCTCTTCTTTTTTTATGCTTATTATAATCAATATATAAATCTCTTTTAGCCATATAAATCTCCCAGAAATTCGTCTATTAGTTAGTATTCCTATCCTGTTTCTAATTATCCTTATGGTAGCAACAATGCTTATACTTTTTTCCACTTCCACATGGACAAGGTTCATTTCTTCCAATTTTTTTATCTTTTACTATTGTTCTTGCACCCTTACTATCTTTATATAGTTCATCTCTTTTTTCTTTAGTTAACAATTCATCCCACTGTGGCAACTCATATAACCAGTCAGCCTTATTAGCAACCATATTGTAAAAGAGTTTTTCTTTATCAAAATCAAGGCTTACATGGGTATCTTCTGCCAAGTCCTCTAAAGGATTAGAAGTCTTTAAACTTTCATTAATACCATCTAAAAAACCAACCATATATGCTAAACTTACTTCAAACTTCTCTGATAATTCTTTTACGCTACCTTCAATAACTGTATCTGGATTCGACAAAACCTCTTTGTAAATTTCCTGTTCAACTCCAAAGTAATCATTCCAAAATTTCTTTCCGTCTTTTTGATTTTCTGAAAAAGAATATGCATATTCTCTCCATTCATTTATCAAACTCATTATTTGTACCTTCCTTTTATCTTTTCTGTATTGTTTTTTATTTTAACATGTTTTATATAGATTACCAAGTCTTAAGTTAAATCAAAAAATATTTTTTATAATAAATGTATAAAATCTTGATACTGGTATCATACTATAATTAATCTAATAATAAAATTAGATTATCCAAAAGCAGAACAAAACTTTGTTGGACTCCCCCTCCAACAAAGACGCAAACAAGTATTTGCGTAAATATCTAACACCAAAGAAAAGTTAAATACTTATCCTCCCCTTTTTAACAAATAACCCACTTAAATAATAGTGGGTTATTTGTCTTTTGACTAAACACTATGTAGGTAGTAAAATATAGGTTAGAACTTATAAATATCTTATTTTTCGTAATGGAGTAAGAAGTCTAACTACAGAAAGGTTTGGAAAATGGACTTATTTGAATATATGAGAGAACAAAACATGGAGAACGAAGCGCCTTTAGCAGCAAGGCTACGCCCTACAAAGCTAGAAGAAGTAGTTGGTCAAAGACACATAATTGCTAAGGACAAGTTGTTATACCGAGCTATTAAGGCTGATAAACTAAATTCAATTTTATTTTATGGGCCACCAGGAACAGGAAAGACCACCCTTGCAAAAGTAATTGCATCCACTACAAAGGGACTTTTTAAGCAAATTAATGCCACCTCTTCTGGAAAAAAGGATATGGAGGCTGTAGTTAAGCAAGCTAAAGATGATATGGGTATGTACGGTAAGAAAACCATACTATTTATAGATGAGATTCATAGATTTAATAAGAACCAGCAAGATTATTTGTTGCCCTTTGTTGAAGACGGTACAATTACTTTAATAGGAGCAACTACTGAAAATCCTTACTTTGAAGTTAATGGAGCGCTTCTTTCTAGATCAATTATCTTCAAGCTTAATTCCTTGGAAAAAGAAGATATAAGGGAACTTATTCTTCGCGGAATAAATGATAAAGAAAAAGGAATGGCTTCTTTTAAGGCTAAAATTGATGAAGATGCGCTCGAATTTTTAAGTGATGTGGCTAACGGAGATGCTAGAAATGCATTAAATGCTCTTGAACTTGGCATTTTAACTACTGAACGTTCTGAGGATGGGTTTATACATATTACATTAGAAGTTGCTAGTGAATGTATCCAAAAAAGAATAATACAATATGATAAAACAGGAGATAATCATTATGACACCATTTCTGCATTTATAAAAAGTATGCGGGGTTCAGACCCTGACGCTACTGTTTATTATTTAGCAAGAATGCTCTATGCTGGTGAGGATATTACCTTTATCGCAAGAAGAATTCTGATATGTGCTGCTGAAGATGTAGGTAATGCTGATCCTAGTGCCTTGCTTATTGCTACTTCTGCTGCTCAAGCAGTAGAAAGGCTTGGAATGCCTGAGTCACGAATTGTACTTTCCCAGGCGGCCACATATGTTGCTTGTGCCCCAAAGAGTAATGCGGCTTATTTAGCCATTGATGAAGCTATGAACGTGGTAAAAAATGAACGAACAGCAGAAATTCCTAGCCATTTGAGGGATGCTCATTATAAAGGAGCTAAAAAGCTAGGACATGGATTAAATTATAAGTACGCTCATGCTTACAAAAATCATTATGTAAAGCAGCAATATCTACCGGATGAATTAAAAGACAGGACTTTTTATAATCCTTCTAATCAAGGATATGAAGCAGATATAAAAGCACACTTACAAAAGATTAATGAAGAAGCCGAAGATTAATTATCTTTGTCTTCTTCTGATTCATTTATATCAAATTTATCATTTTGCTCTTTTATAAGGCGATATACAAGCATCATTCCATATATAAAAACAGGGATGGCAAAGGTTGAAAATAAACTAGCCTTAAATAATGAATGTGCAAATGGCGAATCCACTAATGAGCTCACAAATGTAATAACATATATAGAAAGCAAAAGAATTACTCCAATTATTGCTGAAATTCTTGTTAACTTTTTCATAAATGCCCCTTTCCTAATTTAATAAAGATTTATATTATGACATTATAGCAAAATATAGCAGTTGATACAACAAGGAGATGATATTATTAATAAGTATAAAACAATATATAGTGGCGCTAGTGGTGAAATAGAAGTGAAAAAATCTAAGTTTATTGCCTCGATTTCTCCTGCAAATACTGAAGAAGAAGCCATCTCTTTTATAGATGAAATGAAAAAAAAGTACTATGATGCTAGACATAATTGCACAGCTTATATAATTTCCACTAGCAATAAAATAACTAGATTTAATGATGACGGTGAACCCTCTAGAACTGCAGGACTTCCCATGTTAAATATTTTACAAGGTGAAAATCTACATAATGTGGTTGCTGTTGTTACTCGTTACTTTGGCGGAACCCTTCTTGGAACTGGTGGCCTTATTAGGGCATATTCAGATGCTGCAAAAGAAGGACTTAAATATTGTACTATTATAGAAAAACAAAAAGCTATGAAGTTTTCAATAGAAATGGATTATACTACTCTTGGTAAGATACAATATTTATTATCAGAAGAGCAAATTCCAATTTTAGATACAATATATACTGATGTTGTAAAAATGATTTATGTTTCCCCTGTTGATGTTAATAATAGTTTGCAAGAAAAATTAATGGAAGTAACAAATGGTAATATAGAAATAGCTCCTCAAAACGAATTATATTATTCCGAGCTTGCTGGCAAACTCCTATTGTTCGATTCCTAATAATAAGTTTAGCTTTATTTTATTAGTACAATTTGATATAATAGCTAAATGAAGGAGGTTGGCTATGAACTTTAGTAAAAATGGTACAATTAAAAAACAACAGCAATTGAAATCAAATACCAAAAAAGTGGCTTCAAAAGCGAAGGTTAATTTATATCGCTTTTTGGTAATATTTCTTGTGGTTCTTGCTACTATGGGTGGCATTGCTGGCGTTGGTTTTTTAAATGGTATTTTAGATAGCGCACCAAGTATTGAACAGATTAGCGTTGTTCCAACTGGATATAAAACTAGTATTTATGATAGAGATGGAGATTTAATAGAAACTTTAATTGGTGCTGGTGCAAACAGGGAATATGTTACGATAGATCAGATTCCACCAGTACTTCGGAATTCATTTATTGCAATAGAAGACGAACGTTTTTATGAACATAGTGGTATTGATGTAAAAGGACTTTTCCGTGCCTTTGTTGTTGGAATTAAACGGGGTGAGTTTAGCCAAGGTGCAAGTACAATAACTCAACAACTTATTAAAAACCAGGTTTTTGATGGTGGTGCAGAAGATAATTTTATGGATCGATTTATAAGAAAGATTCAAGAACAACAACTATCTATCAAACTAGAATTAGAAATGAATAAAGACTTAATCTTAGAAAATTATTTAAATACAATTAATTTAGGTGCTGGAACCTACGGCGTTCAAACAGCCTCAAACCGCTACTTTAATAAGGATGTAAATGATTTAACTTTATCAGAATCTGCTGTGATTGCTGCAATTGCACAATCTCCTACTAATTTAAATCCCATTAACTATCCTGAGAACAACTCCGCAAGACGCGAATTGGTCTTACAGAACTTGTTAAAACTGGAACTTTGTTCACAAGAAGAATATGATACTGCAATGGCAGACAATGTATATGAAAGAATATTGACAGTGAACGAAGAGTTTGGTGATGATGCTTATAACAGTTACTTTGTTGATGAAATTATTGAACAAGTACAAAAAGACTTAGTAAACATAGGATATTCAAAGACTCAGGCTAGCAATGCAATTTATAGTGGTGGCTTAAGTATACAAACTACACTAGACTCAAATATTCAAGATATTATAGATAATGTATATGGTGATGAAGAAAACTTCCCACCTTTATATGATGGATATTCATGGAACTATAGAGGCAAATCCAAGAAATTCCCTGATAGTTTAGGCAAGTATTCTTATTGGGAATTACAAGAATATCGTATGTCTGTACAAAAAAGAAATGGTGATACAATTCACTATCAACCATATGATTTCGAAGAATTCTTTATGGAACATGATATTGTAGAAATCTATGAAAATTCAGAAGCTTTAAGAAATAAATTCGAAGAAGAAGAATTAGAAAGTTTCCTTAATTCAAAACCTAAGTTTACAGTATATTTTTCAAGGCGTGAACATGCATATTTTTTTATTGAAGCTTTCAAGCATATAATACTAGAAACTGGAGATGTAATATTGGGTGAGAATTATGAATTAGTGATACAACCTCAATCTTCATTTGTGGTTATGGAACAAGACACTGGATATGTAGCTGGTATTTCTGGTGGTAGGGGGCCAAAAACAGGTAACCGTACCTTAAATAGAGCAACCAGTACAAAAAGGTCTCCTGGTTCAACTTTTAAGACCCTAGCAGTTTATTTACCTGCTTTAGACTCTGCTGATATGACATTGGCTTCTATTGTGGATGATGCACCATATCATTATCCAGATGGCAAGGAAGTTGAGAACTGGCATAGTTCATTTGAAGGTTTAACTACTTTAAGACGTGGACTTTACCGTTCTATGAATGTTGTAACAGTTAAAACCCTAATGTCTATCACTCCAGAACTGGCAATGGGTTACTTAGGTGAGGATAATTTAGGCTTTACCTCCTTAGACCCTGTTAATGATTCTGTTCCTTCTCTAGGTCTTGGTGGTATTACTGATGGTGTTTACAACGATGAATTAACAGCCGCATATGCAGCTATTGCTAATAATGGCCTTTACACTGAGCCAACTTATTATACAAGGGTTTTGGATCATGATGGTAGAGTAATACTTGAAAAAAATCCTAAAACTAAACAAGTTATGAAAGAATCCACCTCGTTTTTATTAACTGAAGCCTTACAAGATGTTGTTACTAATTCTGGTGGTACTGGTTCTGCATATGCTTTTAAAAACTCCAATATGCCTGTTGCTGGTAAAACAGGAACCACTTCTGATGATTGGGATTTATGGTTTTCTGGTTTTACACCTTATTATACTGCAACGGTATGGTCTGGTTATGATAATAATTTTGCCCAAGAAGAGAAGAATTACCAAAAGGTAATATGGCGAACAATAATGGAGGGCATACACGAACAATATGAATTAGAAGCAGTCAAGTTTGAAAAACCTGATTCTGTGGTTACTGCAAAAATATGCACAAAAAGTGGTAAACTTGCAGTAGAAGGTTTATGTGACAAATATGCTGGTGGCTCTACTATAAGAACAGAGTATTTTGCTAAAGGAACTGTTCCTAGTGACTTATGTGATGTTCATGTAAGGCTTAAATTATGTGAAGAGTCCAAAAAGATCGCTAATGATTATTGTCCACAAGATAAGGTTAAAGATACAGTGTATCTAGTGAAGAATGAAGATTACAGTGCAAAAACCAGAGATACTGAATTTATATTGCCAGAAAGCACTGAAACATGCGATATTCACACTCCATTAACTGATTTCTTTGATAACATAATACCAAGTCCTACTCCAAGTCCTACCCCAAGTCCTGCTAATGGTAATGAAGTTAAACAACCAGCTAACAGCACAGGAACCGATTAAATATTTACTAGAAAAAGGTTTTATAATAAGTTTGTTCCTTATTATAAAACCTTTAATTTTATTCATTCTTCATCTTTGAATTAAATAATAGCGATGCTATATATCCAAAGATTAAGGCTCCTGATACACCTACTGACATTGCAGTGAATCCCCCCTTAAACAAGCCTATAAACCCTTCTTTATCAATAGATTTTTTCACTCCTTGAAATAACACATTTCCAAAGCCAGTTAGGGGAACACTTGCTCCTGCACCAGCCCAATTTGAAAATGTCTGATATATTCCTAAGGCTCCTAGTAAAGATCCTAAGCATACCAATATAACCATAATTCTACCCGGTAAAAGTTTTGTGGTATCCATCAATATCTGAACAGCTCCACAAATAGCTCCACCTACTAAAAATGCTTTTATATATTCCATATATGCTCCTTTCCTATTAATAAGCCTACTTTCACAAATCCTTTATTCTATTCCACTTCAATAATTACACCATGAGCAATACCTGGTACTGTATTTCCTTCGTTGAAACTTACTTTTGAAAGCAAGGCTCCTGTCGGAACAAAAAGTATCCTATTCCATTCTCTTTGCTTTAACTTTTTTAATATATATGCTGTTAGCGTTATAGCACAACATCCACAACCACTGCCACCTGCATGTGTATCCTGTGTATCTTTATCAAATATCTCAATTCCACAATCCATATGATTATTAGATATATCAAATCCTTCTTGTTTTAATAAATCTATTAAAATACTTGTTCCTATATGTCCTAAATCTCCCGTAATAATTTTATCATAATAGCCAGGCTGAATATTTAAATCTTTTAGATTTTGACTAATTGTCAAAGTTGCGGCAGGTGCCATGGTTGCCCCCATATTTTCATTATCTTTTAAACCATAATCCACAATCTTGCCTATGGTAGCACCTTTTATTCTTATTTTTACTCCACCATTTGAAGCTGGCTTATTAGCAACAACTACTGCTCCACTTCCAGTTACTGTCCAAGATGCAGAAGGAGCTCTTTGATTACCATATCCCATAGGAAAACGAAACTGCTTTTCTGCACTTGCAAAATGACTTGAAGTTATAGCCAAAGTTTTTTTTGCATAGCCTGCATCTACCAATAATGAAGCAATTATCATAGCCTCACCCATAGTAGAGCATGCACCATATACACCAAGCATAGGGATTTTTAATTCTGAAATACCAAATGAAGTGGCAATTAACTGACCTAATAAGTCTCCACCTACTAAAAAGTTGATATCAGAATTTACTAATTTAGCTTTTTTTATCGCCAGCTTTGCTGCTTTATTTAATAACTTACTTTCCGCATCCTCCCATGTCTTAGCACCAAATAGGGAATCCTCTTCTATTTCATCAAAATATGTGCCAAGCGGCCCCTCTCCTTCCTTTTTTCCAGCCACTGATGCCTCCCCTATAATAAAGGGTGGATTTTCAAAAATAATACTCTCCTTGCCTGTCATTTTGTTTAATTTTGGATTTTGTTCATATTTAAAAGTCATTTTCTTATCTTTATTCATTTAACCAACTCCCATAATTTTTAGAATATAATAAATTACTCCTAATATCCAAGATGATAGTGTTCCATATAAAATTACAGGTCCAGCTATGGTAAATATCTGGCATCCAATACCAAATACCTGACCTTCTTTCTTATATTCTATAGCTGCTGAAGCCACAGAATTAGCAAAACCAGTTATAGGAACCACACTTCCTGCCCCAGCAAAATTAGTGAGTTTTGAATATAGGTTTAAACCTGTAGATAATGCTGATAAAAATATTAAGCTTAAAGTAGTATAAGAAGCTGCTAATTCCTTACTTGCACCTAAGCTGATATATAAATTCATAAATGCTTGTCCTATTGAACATATAATTCCACCAACAAGAAAGGCATTAAATACGTTTTTTGGCAAATCATGTGTAGGTGTTTTTTCTTTTACATATTCATTATATTTCTTTTCTTTAAGTTTTTTATTTTTTTCCATAGTAACATCTGACGCTTTAATAGTTCCTTTATCTGGGGACATTATATTACCTCCTAAAAAATACCTGTATAAGCGTTCCAATTCCTTTTCCTATAGCTAAAGCTAACAATATATAAGGTGTACCCTTTCTAATCTTTGCTCTTTTTGTGAACACAGGAAAGGTTTGTATTACGTCTGCAAGTGCAACTGCCAAACAACCAATAAAGATTCCCGAAAAAAGTCCATAAGCTATTAATCCGCTTAATCCTAGCAGTAGCGTGGGTTCATACAAGTATAAAACATTACCTATTCCTGCTCCTAAGACCACCATATCTTCATAAAGTAAAACGTGGGAAGCTGTTTGTGTTCTAGTAGCTAATCTAGTTACTAAGCCTATCCATGTAATAAAGGCAAATGTTCCTCCTGCAATTACAATCCCAGATGCTAGGCCTATAATACACATAACGATTAGTTTAATTAACATCTATCATTTTACCCTCCCTGTTTCCATTTTCAATTACAGCCATATCAATATCCTCTTCGTATAAACGCATTTGAACCTGCATTGGGCTAGGGTCTTTTCCTAACTTAGCCTTTGAGAAGTGACTGTAAAATACAATGATACCGAGGGGAAGACCAATAGAATAGGATATTTCAAGAATTGTTCCTCCTTCCTTTTCAACCCCCATAAAAAGCCTGTATATTACATCAAAAACTTCAAATACCTCTGCATCAGTATTAAAAGTCATAATTGCAAAAGCTGAACCAAAAAAAACAATTAAACTAACTATGATTGTTTTTAATACATCCAAAACCTTACTTTTACTTTTTACTGGTTCATAATATATAATAAATTCATTTTCTCCCTCATTAATTACTTCTACATCAGGATATTTTTCTGATATTTTCTCTATAACTTTTAAAACAGAAAATATATAGTTTGCTTTTTTTTCTTGCTTTATATTCAATAGTTCCATATGATTTATTTCATTAACCATATTCTTGTCTGGGCTATATACCTTTACAACATCCCTCATAAGCACTCGCTTATTGCTTACTACAGTTTTTTTATCAGTTTTAATATATAAAAATTCACTTTTCATACTAGAAGCTTGCCTCCTGCCTACATACTTTCACAAAGACTCCCTTATATTCTTCTTCCTTATTGTTTTCAAAGTATAAGTAGACAAATGTGAGAATTACAATAATCAAAACAAGAATAAAGGCAACAATCCTTTTTTTTGAAGCTACAATAATCACCACCATACCTTTCATATATAATATAAAATAATAAGCATCAGTATGTTTATAATACTGATGCTTATTATCTTAACTTTATTAATATTATTATTTATCTTTTATCTATATATATACTGGTAATATATTGTTTTTAATTTTTTTGTTAAGAAGTCATCTTCTCTCTTAACTTTGCCAAAATCTTCTTTTCTAATCTTGAAACTTGAACTTGGGAAATACCGAGTTCTTTAGCAATATCTGTTTGAGTTTTATCTTGAAAATATCTTAAAAGTATTATTTTTTGATCTTTTTCATCTAGTGACTTTATTGTTTCTCTTAATGTAAGCTTATCAACTACTTGCTCGCTTTCATCTTCATCATTTCCTTCTAGTTTATCTATCAAATATATAGAATTACCATCTCCTCTATATATTGTTTTGTTTAATGACTCTACTTCTGTATTCGATTCTAAAGCCATAATAACATCTTCCCTATCTAAATTTAGTTCATCACATACTTCTTCTATTGTAGGTTCTCTTCCAAACTTATTTGTAAGCATTTCCCTACTTCTTTTGATTTTTACTGATGTCTCTTTTAATGATCTACTTACCTTAATCATTCCATCATCTCTTAAATATCTTTTTATCTCTCCCATAATCATAGGAACTGCATAGGTAGAAAACTTTACTTTAAAAGAAAAATCAAACTTATCAATTGCCTTAATAAGACCAATAGTGCCTATTTGAAATAAATCATCTGGTTCATGGCCTCTATTAATAAACCTACGGACTATACTCCACACAAGACCAACGTTATTCATAACAACAAGGTCTCTTGCTTCTTTATCTCCAGCTTGGGATTTTCGAATCAACTCAATATTATCCACACCTTCACTCCCTTCGTCATCTCGGCCAAACTATATTCAATTGATTAATCCCCACTTATATTAATTACTTTTTTCATTTTAATAATTGTGCCTTGTCCTACTTGAGATTTTACAATTAAATCATCCATAAAGGCCTGCATAAAAGAAAATCCCATTCCTGACCTTTCTATTTCGGGCCTAGTTGTATATAAGGGTTCCATTGCTTGCTTAATGTCTGAAATCCCATCACCCTTATCATGAATTTCTATAAAGACTTCATTATTCTTAATCTTACATTTAATCTTTATCTTTCCTATTTTATCTTTGTAACCATGGATAATTGAATTTGTTACAGCTTCAGACACAGCTGTTTTCACATCATTTACCTCTTCAATAGTAGGGTCAAGTTGTGCTACAAATCCTGCTACAACCATCCTTGCAAAACTTTCATTTATAGATTTGCTATCAAATTTCAATACCATTTCGTTTGTAAAGTCCATATTTATCCTCCCAAAAACATAATTTAAATAACTTTTTTAATTCTTCTTTTCTTTTATTAAATCTAAGGCGTCCTGAATTGTATCACATTTTTGAATAATTTTATATAAACCTGATAGTTTAAATATCCTATCTATATTTAGGCCAATACCTGTTGCAAATACACTTCCTCCAATAAATATTACCTTTTTGTAACGTCCCATAATAACTCCTACTCCAGAGCTGTCCATGAAGTTAGTTCCTGAAAAATCAAATATTATATGCTTTATATTTCTCTTCATGATTATTTTATCTGCTTCTTCTCTAACATTAATGCAATTATGATGGTCTAAATCTTCTTCTAGTTTCACAATTAAACAATGATCAATAATTTCAAAATTACCCTTCACCCCCTCATGTATGGATATTATAGTATCTTTCTTCTTGTCCATATACTTCATAATGATTCCTTTCTATTTATTCTACAATTAATAGTTTTAATAATAAGACGAAAAAAGACATTTCTAATGAAACATTCATTAGAATTGTCTTTTTCATGAAACTTTTATCTTGTGTATATGTGTTATGTTATAACATTATAAATAAAGTAAAATTCTGCTTAACCTTATTCTAAGTTCCTTATACGACTTTTAGCTTGGGTTCCTCTCCTAGTTGCAGGATATTCATCAATTAATATATTGTAATATTCCTTAGCCTTAGCATCATTATCTACACGTTCATATGAACGTCCTATAAAATAAGCAGCATCAACATTAGTTGGATTATATTCGTAGGCTTTTATCAGTTTTTCTAAAGCCTCTTCGTATTTTCTACCTTCATAATTATTATATCCTTCTCGATACAATAAATTTGAAGCTTCAATATATACTAAATCTTTTAAATTATTGTAAATGTTAACTCCGTTTAAATCATCAACTTCCTCAATCTTAACTTTAGATAAGGCCTCTGCTACAGCCACATAGTCGAGTGCTTCTGCAGTAGTTCCATCTAAATATAAGGTGGTTGCTTCTAATAATCTTTCCACATTAGAATTGTCTGCTTCTTTTTCTGCTTCATTCTTTGCATCTTCTAATTGAGATGCCTGTAACTCTAGTTTAGTAACATCTTCTTGTAAATTTTCTTTTTCCTTTGATAAAGATGATATTTCTTGATCCTTCTGACTTATCTGTGCATTATATTCAACCTCAGAATCCCTAAACTCATTAATTGCCTCATCTTTAACAGTGGGAACTATTAAAACTACACAAGCAACCACACCAATAATTATTCCTGCAATTAGGCTGATAAAAACCCATATATTCGGTTTGTCCTCCTTGTAAGGAGAAGCAGTAAAGACTTGAGATGTTGCTGGACTTTCACTTGGAATGGCCTTTTGTATCGATTTTGATTTCTTTGTTTTCTTAGGTACAACTTCAGAAACATTGTCTTTTATTTCTTTTATATATCTAAGAGTTATTGTGTTAGATATATCAATCTCTCTTGCTCTCTTTAAGCACTTATATGCTTTAGAATATTCTTTATTATATATATACAATAAACTTAATAATTGTAAGGCTTTTATAAATTGAGGGTTTAAATTAATTACCTTCCTCAATTGAATGATTGCTAAATCATCATCGCCTTGCTTAGCAAGGTTTAAAGCCAGATTATACTTTTTGATAGTTTGGTTTAAAACATCAAGTTGTGTAGGATTACTTTGTATTGATTTGATATAGTAGTCGCTATCATTATTATCAGGATCAAAATGCTTACTTATAATCCACTCACTTAGAGCTGCTACAGTATCTCCCATTTCGAAATAGATTAAGCCAAGCAAGTTTCTAGAATTAATATTGCGTTTGTTTGTCTCTAGACTTTTCTTTAAAACGAAAATAGCTCCAGTTAAATCCCTAACTTTTGCCTTAGCCAGACCACTATTATAATATGAATTAGATAACTTGTGAGTCTTTTGTAACATCCTCTGTTCTTCCTTCCTTTGCTGCATACTTCGTTAATGTGCATATCAACTTTACAAATATAACTATTCCTTATCTTTTAAATCTTTTAAAAGATCCTTTACAACGTCTGTAAGATCAGTTAACTCATTACTATTTATCACATCTTCTACGTCGTCTATTTCTAAACTAGGTTGAAATTTCTTTAATTCTTCTTCAAAATCAAGCATAATTAACCTCTTTTCTATACTCTTGTTTACTATATTCATACAGGTAAGTAAATAATACATTTAATCTTTAATAAAATCAAGGAATTTTTACCTATTCTTAATAGTTTCGTAAAATATAAAACTCACTAGATACATTATAGTTAGGCTTATATCTTATTGCAAGAAAAAGCTATCGATGTTCTTCGATTTTCTTTGATAACACATTATTACTTTCGACAAACATAAGTAATCTACATTACTTCTTAAAATGTTCTAACCTTTCTCTTACTTGCTCTAACATATTTGTATATTTCTCTTTTTTACTTTTTTCTTCATCAACCTTCGCTTTTGGAGCTTTTGAGATGAAATTATCATTATTTAACATACCATTAACTCTTTTTATCTCACCCTCTAATTTTCTTTCTTCACTTTCTAATCTTTTGATTTCCTTTTCAATATCAACTAAGTCTGCAAAAGGAATATATATTGTTGCATTTGGAGTTACAGCTGATACAGCATCATCATCTATTCCCTCTTTATCCATTTGTATTTTCACATCTGTAGCATAACTTAGGGTTGCAAAGAATAATTTACTTGTTTCAAATATATCTCTTGTTCTTTCATCTTCTGAAACAACATAAACTGTTGCTTTCCTACTAGGTGGAACATTCATCTGACTACGAAGATTTCGTATTTCTTTTACCGCAGTTTTAATAATCTCAATTGCATTTTCTTCTGCTTCATAATTGTATTTTTCATTGTAAATAGGCCAGTCGGATATCATAATAGAAGTGTCATTTTTATCTAAGCCTTCTGTTACCTTTAAAATACAATATATTTCCTCTGAAATAAATGGCATATAAGGATGAAGTAATTTAAGAGAAGTATTTAAGACATACTTCAAAGTCCAAATGGCTGCATCTTTAGTATCATCAGTTTCACTATAAAGTCTCGGTTTTACCATTTCAATATACCAATCACAAAATTCTTCCCATATAAAATCATGAATTTTCCCAGCAGCTACTCCTAGTTCAAACTTCTCCATGTTTTCTGTTACGTCTTGAATCACATTATTTAATTTAGATAAAATCCATTTGTCTACATCTGTAAGCTTTGACTCATCTATTTCTGAATTCTTATTGGCTTTATCAATGTTCATCATTATAAAACGAGAAGCATTCCATATTTTATTTGCAAAATTCCTACTTTTTTCTACTTGCTCATAGTAAAAACGCATATCATTTCCAGGGGCATTACCTGTTATTAAGGTGAAACGCAGGGCATCTGCGCCATATTCCTCTATTACTTCAAGAGGATCAATACCATTGCCTAATGATTTACTCATTTTTTGTCCCTTAGAATCCCTCACTAAACCATGTATTAAGACTTTGTCAAATGGTGCTTGTCCTGTATATTCATATCCTGAGAAAATCATACGAACAACCCAGAAAAATATAATATCATAGCCTGTAACTAATACATTTGTAGGATAAAAGTACTTATAGTCTTCAGTTTCTTCTGGCCAACCAAGGGTGGAAAATGGCCATAGGGCAGAACTAAACCAAGTATCCAGTGTGTCTTCGTCCTGTACAAAGTCATTACTACCGCAGTCAGAACAAACATCAGGCATTTCACTTACAACTTCAACTCTTCCACATGATTTACAATAGTAGGCAGGAATACGATGTCCCCACCAAAGCTGACGTGATATACACCAGTCTTGAATGTTGTTGGTCCAGTTAAAATAAGTCTTTTCAAAATGTTTTGGAACAAACTCTATTTCACTATTCTTAACACCTTCTATAGCTGGTTTAATCAATTCATCCATTTTTACAAACCATTGCTGTTTAATAAGAGGTTCTATAGTTGTATCACATCTATCGTGTACACCAACGTTATGGCTATGATCAGTAATTTTAACTAGATAGCCTCCGTCCTCCAAGTCTTTAACTATAGCTTTCCTTGCAGCATAACGATCCATGTCTGCATATTTGCCACCATTTTCATTAATGCTTGCATCATCATTCATGATATTAACTTCTGCTAAATCATGTCTCTTTCCTACTTCAAAGTCATTAGGATCATGAGCAGGAGTTATTTTAACTGCACCAGTACCAAATTCACTATCCACATAATTATCAGCAACAATAGGAATTTCTTTATTAACTAGTGGTAGAATCACGTTCTTCCCAACTAAGTCCTTATATCTCTCATCATCTGGGTGAACTGCAATAGCAGTATCTCCAAGCATTGTTTCAGGCCTTGTTGTTGCTATTTCAACAAAGTCTTCTGTTCCAACTATTTGATATCTAATATGCCAAAAATGACCTGCACGCTCATCATGTTCTACTTCCGCATCTGATATTGTTGTTTCACATACTGGACACCAGTTTATAATCCTTGAACCTTTATAAAGATATCCCTTATTATAAAGATGAATAAAGGCTTCTGTTACTGCCTTATTACTTCCTTCATCCATAGTAAATCTTTCTCTATCCCAATCACAAGAAGAACCAAGCTTTTTTAATTGGTTTATAATTAAACCGCCATATTTTTCTTTCCATTCCCATGCACGTTCTAAGAAAGCTTCTCTTCCAAGATCCTCTTTGTCTATACCTTCTTTTTTTAATTCTTCTATTATTTTAACCTCTGTAGCTATACTTGCATGATCAGTTCCTGGCTGCCAAAGAGCATTAAAACCTTGCATCCTTTTAAATCTAATAATAATATCTTGCATGGTATTATCTAAAGCATGTCCCATGTGTAATTGCCCTGTAATATTTGGAGGAGGAATTACAATTGTAAAGGGTTTCTTGCTTTTATCCACCTCTGCATGGAAATATTTCTTATCCATCCACTTTTTATAATGCCTCTTTTCAATGTCTTTTGGGGCATATGTTTTTGCCATTTCTTTGTCCATTATTATTCTCCTTTTAA
>CAZOGN010000026.1:0-25476 GCA_964579655.1 uncultured Lachnospiraceae bacterium | reverse complement strand
AGAAAAATATGTATAAACTAGCACCATCAATTTTAGCAGCAGACCTTAGCAACCTTGGACGAGACGTAAAAGAAATAGAAAATGCTGGTGTGGAGTATCTCCATATTGATGTAATGGATGGAATGTATGTTCCGACCATTTCTTTTGGAGCTCCTATTGTTAGATCTTTGCGTAAAGTTTCAAGTCTTGTTTTTGATGTTCACTTAATGATTGAGGATCCTATTCGTTTAATCGATGAATTTGTAGAGGCAGGAGCTGATATTATAACGGTCCATGCTGAAGCATGTAAGCACTTACACAGAACAATTACTGAGATAAAAGAAAAAGGCATAAAAGTGGGAGTTTCACTTAATCCATCCACTCCTTTAAATGTTTTAGAGTATGTTTTAGATGAGTTAGATATGGTGTTGCTTATGAGTGTTAATCCAGGTTATGGAGGCCAAGACTTCTTGCCACTAACTATAGAAAAAATAAAAACATTAAAAGAAATGATTGATAAAAAGAATTTAAAGGCTGATATTGAAGTTGATGGCGGAATAACTACAGAGAATGTTCATGAAGTTTTAGATGCTGGCGCTAATGTAATAGTTGCTGGAACTGCCGTGTTTAATAATGATATTTCTGAAAATATTAAGCAGTTTAAAGAGGTTTTTAAAAAATATGAAAGTTAAGAAAAAAAGGGTTTTAATTCTTTCGGGTGGAGAGATATCCACAAAGTTTCTTGAGGAATACTTGCAAAAAGAAGAATTTGAATATGTCATAGTGGCTGATAGTGGTTTATTTGTAGCGGACAAGCTAAAGCTAAAAATAGACTGTATTTTAGGAGACTTTGATTCTGTTCCTAAGGACTTGATTAAACGTTATAAACAAGAGAAAAACCATACTTCGTCATATGTAATAGACGAGTATGATTCAAAGAAAGATTATACAGACACACAAATTGCCATAGAAAAAGCAATAGAACAAGAACCAGAAGAAATTGTGATATTAGGAGCAATAGGTACAAGGCTAGACCATACTTTGTCTAACCTACACAATTTGCTAATACCACTAAAGAAGAATATTAAATGTAGTTTGATAAATGAACATAACAAGTTATATATAATTAATAAACCAACCCAAATATACAAAAAGGATATATTTGCATCTTACGTTTCTTTGCTACCTTTGACCATGCTTGTAGAAAAAGTAACATTACTAGGCTTTAAGTATTCTTTAGAAGAATATGATATGCACTTAGGAAATAGTGTAGGTATTAGTAATGAAATAATTGAAGAAGAAGCTTTAATTAACTTTGACTCTGGTGTGTTAATCGTAGTAGAATCTAAGGATTGAATTATAGACCTAAACACAAGGAGAAATTATGAAACTAGGAATAGTAGGATTACCTAATGTGGGAAAAAGCACATTATTTAATTCATTGACAAAAGTAGGGGCAGAATCAGAAAACTACCCCTTTTGCACCATCGATCCAAATGTTGGAATTGTTTTAGTGCCTGATGAAAGAATAAATGTATTAAGCAAGTTACACAATACTAAGAAATTAATCCCTGCGACAATTGAAATTGTAGACATAGCAGGCTTAGTAAAAGGAGCATCAAAAGGTGAAGGACTTGGCAATCAATTTTTGTCTAATATAAGAGAAGTTGATGCTATCATTCATGTAGTAAGATGCTTTGAAGACACAAATATTGTTCATGTAGATGGTACAGTGAATCCACTAAGAGATATTGAAACCATTAATTTGGAACTTATATTTGCAGACTTAGAAGTAATTGAAAGAAGAATTCAAAGAGTTGCTAGAGGGGTTAAGAATGATAAAACCCTTGTAAAAGAATTGAAATTGTTAGAGGAATTAAAGGCATTTTTAGAAGAAGGAAATCTAGCAATTAATTATCCCGTTGAAGATGAAGATGAAATTAATTGTTTAAAGGACTATAATCTATTAACATATAAACCTGTTATTTTTGCTGCAAATGTTACAGAAGATGATATAGCAAATGACGGTGATGATAATGAAAATGTTAAACAGGTTAGAGAATTTGCTAACACTAATAACTCAAAGGTTTTTGTGATTTGTGCGCAAATCGAACAAGAACTATCTGAATTAGATGAAGAAGAAACTATCTTATTCTTAGAAGAATTGGGAGTTAACAAGTCGGGGTTAGAAAAACTAATTACTGCTAGTTACGATTTGTTAGGACTAATGAGTTTTTTAACTTCAGGTGAACAGGAAACAAGGGCATGGACAATTAAGAAGGGTACAAAGGCACCAGCTGCTGCTGGAACAATACACACGGATTTAGAAAGAGGATTTATACGTGCAGAGGTTGTTACTTATGATACTTTGATAGAATGTGGTACAATGAATGTGGCCAAAGAAAAGGGTCTCGTTCGTTCAGAAGGAAAGGAATATGTTATGCAAGATGGTGATGTTGTTCTTTTCCGTTTCAATGTTTAAGAAAAGTGGTGAATAAAATGTCTTTTAACAGAGGGAATAATATTATATTTCCAAACCTAGGATTAGAATTTGACAAACTTGGTAAATCAATAACTGTATTTGGACTAGACATAGCTTTTTATGGAATTATAATTGCAATTGCTGCAATTATGGGCTATAAAGTGGCCCAGTATCAGGCTAAACGTTCGGGACAGGATCCAGAGTTATATTTAGATTTTGCACTTGTTTTATTTCTTCCTACACTTATAGGGGCAAGATTATATTATGTTATCTCTGAGTGGAGTACTTTTAAGGATGAACCTCTTCAAATCTTAAATTTAAGAACTGGAGGTCTTGCTATATATGGTGGTGTTTTAGCAGGCATTATATGTGCCCTAGCATTTTCTAGAGTTAAAAAAATAAACACCAGGCTTTTTGTAGATACATGTGCTCCAGCCTTAATTATTGGACAAGCAATAGGAAGATGGGGAAATTTCTTTAATAGAGAAGCATTTGGAAATTATTATGACGGATTATTCTCCATGTTACTTAATGTTAATGATGTCCACAGTGATTATAGAAGACCAGTAGAGATGCTTGCATCAAAATATGCGGACCAACCAGAAGCACTAGAAAAGATATTAGAAATACGAAATAATACCGTATTAATAGATGGAGCAAAATATATTCAAGTACATCCAACATTTTTATATGAATCTCTTTGGAGTTTTGTCTTAGTTGCAATAATGCTAATATATTCAAAGCATAAAAGATTTGATGGAGAAATATTAATAATATATTTTATTGGTTATGGTTTGGGTCGTTTCTGGATCGAAGGCCTAAGAACAGATCAACTTTTCCTTCCAGGTTCACCAATACCAGTATCACAATTATTATCAGCAGGACTAGTAGTAATTGGAATAGGACTTCTAGTATACAATATTATAAAAAATAAAAAGACATCAACCAAACAACTATAAATATAAAAATAATTTCAATAAGTCAATAAACTAAGTATTAAACACGGATATGGTAGATAAACTCTATTATATCCGTGTTTTTTTGTTTTTAGCCACTAGGCAGCATTAATTTAAGAGAGTCTGCTACTTAAATAAGAAAAGATTCAAAAAAAACCCAAAAAGTACTTGCCAAATTGATACTGATGGAGTAGAATATCATTATAAGTGGAGCAAAGTGGTGTGAAGTGGTGTCATGTGGTGAAAAAGTACACATGTTTGCAGGCAGGTGAGAACTATGTTCATGGGTGAATACGACCATACAATAGATGTGAAGGGAAGGGTAATAATACCTTCCAAGTTTAGAGAAGACCTAAGTGGTGAATTTGTTATTACTGCAGGTCTAGATGGTTGTTTATTTGTTTATCCAATGCTTGAATGGGAAAGATTCATAGATGAACTAAAAAGACTGCCAGGTAGTAAGGAAGTAAGACAACTACAACGTTACTTTATGGCTGGGGCTGCAGCTTGTGATATGGACAAGCAAGGAAGAGTCCTAATCCCAAACAAACTAAGGGAACATGGAGAAATAGAAAAAGACGTAGTTTTAGTAGGTGTCATTAATAAAATAGAAATTTGGAGTCAAGAACGTTGGAATAGTAATAACAACTATGAAGATGTAGACCAAATAGCTGAAAAGATGGCAGAGTTTGGACTAAGCTTTTAGGAGGCTATTATTTTGAGTGAATTTAATCATGTGTCAGTTTTACTAGAAGAGACCATTTCGTCATTAAATATTAAGCCGAATGGAACATATATAGATGGTACCTTAGGTGGTGGCGGTCATTCTTATGAGATTGCTAAAAGACTATCTAGTAATGGTAGGTTAATAGGGATTGATCAAGATGAAGATGCAATTAAAGCTGCTAGCAAAAGGCTAGAAGAGTTTAAAGATAAAGTAACTATTGTAAGAAATAATTACAGTAATATAAAAGAAATACTAAGAGATTTAAAGATAGATAAAGTGGATGGAATAATACTTGATTTAGGGGTTTCCTCTTATCAGCTTGATAAAGGTGAAAGAGGTTTTAGTTACAACTATGATGCACCACTGGACATGAGAATGGACAAAAGAACAGATTATACTGCTAAGGATATTGTTAATAAGTATAGTGAGCGTGAATTATTCAATGTAATACGTAATTATGGTGAAGATGGTTTTGCAAAAAACATTGCTAAACATATAGCAAAAGCTCGACAAGAAAAACCAATTGAAACTACTTTTGAACTTGTGGAAATAATTAAGAATGCAATTCCTATGAAGGTAAGAAAAAAGACAGGTCATCCAGCCAAGAAAACTTTTCAAGCCATCAGGATAGAGCTAAATAAAGAATTAGAAGTGTTAAAGAATTCCTTAGATGACATGATTGATTTGTTAAATGATGAAGGTAGGCTTTGCCTTATAACATTTCATTCTTTAGAAGATAGAATAGTGAAGGTAAACTTTAGGACAAACGAGAATCCTTGCACTTGCCCACCAGAATTTCCCATATGTGTTTGCGGGAAAGAATCAAAAGGTGTGGTGATTACAAGAAAGCCGATAATTCCCAGCGAAGAAGAGTTGGACAAGAATAAACGTGCAAAAAGTTCCAAGTTGAGAGTATTTGAAAGACATATATAAGAGGAGAAATACAGACAAGATAGAATAAAGTCTGAATATAAAAATGTGGGAGGTCAGTAATGGGGGCAAGAAAGCTAAACAATAGGTATGATAAATATTATACAGAAGGTAATGCTGTAAGAAGAGTTCGTCCGGATTCAGATGTTTATGAGAATCCGTTAAGAGAAGAACGTAGAAGACAAAGTAAACGCTCTAGCAGGAAGTCCCAAAAAGAATTATCAAGTATCAACATGGCTTCTTGTGTTATTTTAATATTTGCTATAACAATTACTCTATTTACTTGTATTGATTTTATTAAAATTCAAGCAGAAGTTTCATCATTGAACACAAGAATTATTCAATCTGAAAAAGAACTTTCGAATTTAAAAGATGAAAACAGAATTCGCAAGGCTCAGCTAGATGCGAGTGTTGATCTAAATGAGATATATGATGTTGCAAGCAATGAATTAGGTATGGTTGTTCCAAATGATGATCAAGTAATATACTTTGAAAGTGTAAAAAGTGGTTTTGTAAAACAGTATGAGAATATTCCAGCTAGTGCAGAAAGTAACTTATTTAGATAGTATCTCATACAACAAAACGAGGTAAATCATGCAAAGAAGAAGTAAAAGAAGTCGCAAAATTAAAAGAATGAAAAAATTCACACCCAAAATGCAAGCAAAACTATTGCTTGTTTTTTGTGTTTTCACAATAGCACTAATTGGTTTGATTGCAAAATTAGTTCTTGTTAATAGAAGTGATGGCAATAAGTATGCTAAAAGAGTCCTGTCACAGCAGACATACACAAGTAGTGTAGTTCCTTATAAACGAGGTACTATTTATGATAATAAAGGCACAATATTAGCCTTTAGTGACAAATCATACAATTTAATATTTGATGTAAAAAGTGTTCTTTCCGGAGATGATGGGGAGTACATAGAACCAACTATATCAGCTCTTCTTGAGTGTTATGACTTTCTTAGTGAGGAAGAACTTTATAAAACAATTGAAGAGAAGCCAGACAGTCAATATGTGATTCTAAAAAAAGAATTAACATATGATGAAATGATAAAGTTTGAAGACTATAAAGAAGAAAAAAATAAAAAAGCTGAAAAAAAAGATTCGAAAATAAATGGAGTATGGTTTGATGAGGCATACTTACGTAGATATCCTAATGATGAATTAGCCAGCAATATCATTGGTTTTACAACTGCTGATGGAAAAGGCAACTGGGGTATTGAACAGTATTATAATGATGAACTAAATGGAACTAACGGAATATCTTTTGGATATATAGATAATGAACTTAATTTAAAATCAAAAGTTCATCCACCTAGCAATGGTAATTCCCTTGTAACAACAATAGAAAGTAATGCACAAAGAATTGTTCAAGATTATATATTAGGCTTTAACGAAGAGTTCGGTAGTAAGAATATAGGTGTTGTATTAATGAATCCACAAAATGGTGAAATATATGCAATGGCCTCTAATGAAGAATACAATTTAAATAATCCTACAGATTTAAGTCCATTTCTTGAAGAAGAAGCAATTGCTTCTATGACAGAAGAAGAAAAATTAGATTATTTGAATGGAGTATGGCGTAATTTTACAATTAGTGACTCTTTTGAGCCGGGTTCCACTTTTAAACCTTTTACAATTGCAGCGGGATTAGAAGAAGGACTTATAGGTGAAAACCAGACATTTGTTTGTGATGGTGGAGAAGAAGTAGGAGGCTGGAACATTAGATGTCATAGGCGTTCTGGACATGGCACAATCACTTTAACTGAAGCCTTAAGCCAATCTTGTAATGATGCATTGATGCAAATAGCTGCAATAGAAGGCAGAAATTTATTTCATAAATATCAGACATTTTTTGGATTTGGAAGCAAAACAGGCATAGACCTTCCTGGTGAAGCAGAAGGCCTTCTTACTTCAGTAGAAAACTTAAACTCTAGTGAACTAGCTACAAGTAGTTTTGGTCAAACATTTACAGTTTCTATGGTTCAAATGGTAGCTGGATATTCCTCTTTAGTAAACGGAGGAAACTACTATAAACCTCATATTGTAAAGCAAATTTTAAATGATGATGGTGCAGTAATTAAAGAAATTGAACCAGAAATTTTGAAAAAAACTTCTAGTGTTAAAACATCTGATTTTATCCAAAGCTCCATGTATTCGGCGGTAGAAGAAGGAACTGCAAAAAAGGCATCAGTTATAGGATATAAAGTAGCAGGAAAAACTGGAACAGCTCAGAAGCAGCCTAGAACCGCAAGAACATATGTTGTATCATTTTTAGGACATGTTCCCGCAGACAATCCAGAAGTAGTAATATTTGTAGTGATTGATGAGGCGGAAAATGTTCCCACTCAAGCTAATAGTGCTTTAGCTACTGAACTAGCTAGTGCTATTTTAAAAGATGTATTACCTTTTCTTGAAGTATACCCCACAGAAGAAGTTATTGAAGAAGAAACAAGTGAGCTAGGGACAGAAGCTGTAGAAGAGGAGACTCAAGCAGAAGAGACTGAGGCAGAGACAGAAGCGACAGATACTACGGAAGAAGAGACAGAAGCTGAAACAGAAGAAGATATTTTTTCACCTGATGCAATACCAGATTCAATGAATGAAGAAGAAACAGATCCTCCAGAGAGTGAATAGCTATAAGAAGAAATTTGAAATAATAAGATAAGATATATCATAACCTTGTAAAGCTTATAATAAAATCTAACAATGAGTATTAGTATTACGAGGTTGGATATGGCTAGAAATAAAACATATAATAGGAGAAATGTTTTTATAGTTGTTATTTGCATAATAATAACTGCGACAACTTTAACAAGTCGCTTATCCTATCTAATGATATTTAAGTCTCAAGAATATGCAAATAGAGCTAGAAAACTTCATGAAAGAGAACGACCCATAAAGGCCCAAAGAGGCACAATCTATGATAGAAATGGAGTTATTATTGCCACAAACAAACCGGTAAGCACCATCTCTGTAATATACAGTCAAATAACAGAAAGAGAAAAGGTCATAGATGTTTTATCAAGAAAATTAGGCCTTAGCAAAGAGTATGTTAGAAAAAGGGTTGAGAAGGATACATCACTTGAAAGAATCAAGTCAAATGTTGATAAGGGTCTTGCTGATGAAATCAGAGGATTAAAACTTGATGGGGTTATGGTTGATGAGGATTATAAGAGATATTATCCATATAATGATCTGGCATCAAAAGTAATTGGATTCACAGGTGGAGACAATCAAGGTATCATTGGTTTAGAGGTTGAATATGAAAAGTACTTAAAAGGAATTGACGGTACTATTTTAACTCTAACAACTGCCTATGGAATTGAAATAGAAAATGCAGCTGAAGGTCGTATTGAACCAAAGCCAGGCAATAATTTGATAACAACAATAGATATTAATATACAACAATATGCAGAACAAGCCGCTAAAAAAGTCTTAGAGGCTAAGAAAGCAAACAATGTTAAAATGATTCTTATGAATCCACAAAATGGTGAGATATATGCCATGGTTAACGTTCCGGAATTTAATTTAAATGACCCCTTTGTCCTAACTGATAATATGACTGAAGGTATTAATCTTAACTCATTATCAGATGACAAGAAGCAAGACTTGCTAAATAATATGTGGAGAAATGCATGTATTAGTGATACATATGAGCCAGGGTCTGCATTCAAAATTGTAACAGCCACGGCAGCAATAGAAACAAAGGCAGTAGACCTAGATGACGATTTTTTTTGCCCAGGTTATAAAATCGTAGAAGATAGAAGAATTCGATGTCACAAGGCTGGAGGACATGGAAGTGAAACTTTTTATGAAGGAACCTTAAACTCATGCAATCCTGTATTTATGGAAGTAGGGGCTAGAGTTGGAATAACTAATATGTACAAATATTTTAAACGTTTGGGTTTGTTCAAAAAGACGGATGTAGATGTTCCGGGAGAAGCAAGTTCTATTATGCACAAGGCAAAGAATGTTGGTCAAGTTGAACTAGCTACAATTTCTTTCGGGCAATCATTTCAAATTACACCTATGCAATTATTAGTTGCTTCAAGTGCAGCAATTAACGGAGGAACACTTGTAACACCGCACTTTGGCAAGGAAGTCACAAATTCTGAAAGTAAAAAAATCAAGGATTTAAAATATAAAACAACAGAGAATGTTATCAAAAAAGAAACCTCAGAAACGATGAAGATGCTTTTGGAAGCGGTAGTAAGAGATGGAACAGGTAAAAGAGCGTATTTGCCAGGAGCTCGTATAGGTGGCAAAACAGCAACATCGGAAAAACTTCCAAGAAGTGAAAACAAATATATTTCTTCATTTATAGGTTTTGCACCGGCAAATGACCCTCAAATAATTGGACTTATTTTAATAGATGAACCTGTAGGGATTTATTATGGGGGAACAATAGCGGCTCCGGTTATAGCTGAGGTATTTGAAAATGTGATTCCATATCTAGGAATTAAGGAGCAAAACATAGATGATTCTAATAAAAGTAGTGACTTGATTCTATACTTACAATAGAATATAATATTCTCATTGGTCTAAGGAGGAGTCGCTATAACCTACTTAGGAAGAAAGGTATAACAATTATAATGGATTTTAAAATATTAATAACGGTTTTAGTATCATTTACTATATGTGTAATACTCTGCCCCATAATGATACCATTTTTAAAGAAACTGAAATTTGGGCAATATGTAAGGGATGATGGGCCACAATCTCATCTAAAAAAAACAGGCACTCCAACAATGGGTGGAGTGATAATTTTAATTACAATAGTTATAGTTTCACTTTTTTACTTAGAAGATTTTCCATATATTTTGCCCATACTATTTTGTACAGTAGGATTTGGAATTATTGGTTTTTTAGATGATTATATTAAGGTGGTTATGAAAAGATCAGAGGGTCTTTCTCCATTTCAAAAGCTACTAGGACAAATAATGGTAACAGCTATATTTGGGTATTATTTAGTGAATTATACTAATGCTGGTACAACAATGCTAATACCATTTACCGGTGGTTTTGAAAATGGCCAATTTCTTGAAGTATCATATTTGTTTATTCCAATCTTATTTTTTGTAACTTTAGGAACGGTTAATGGAGTTAATTTTACTGATGGATTAGATGGTTTGGCAAGTAGTATAACCTTGTTAGTAGCAACGTTTTTTGCGGTTGTGGCTATAGGAATTAATAGCGGGGTAGCACCAATTACTTGTATAGTAGCAGGAAGTTTATTAGGATTTCTAGTATATAATGTTTATCCAGCTAGAGTGTTTATGGGAGACACAGGTTCTCTTGCCCTTGGAGGCTTTGTAGTTTCAACGGCTTTTATGCTTGAGATACCCTTATTCATACCCATTGTTGGGTTTATATACTTTATAGAAGTGTTATCTGTAATAATTCAAGTTTTATATTTCAAAATTTCAGGTGGAAAACGAATTTTCAAAATGGCTCCATTACATCATCATTTTGAATTAAGTGGATGGCCAGAAACGAAAGTAGTAGCAATATTTTCAATTATCACTACGATTTTATGTATCATTGCACTAATGGGCTTATAATAATCATTTATAAATAAAAAATTAACTAAGGTGGGACTCTTATGATTTTTACTCATAAAAAAGTATTGGTTTTTGGAACAGGACTTAGTGGAATTTCTGCTGTGAACTTACTAAACTATGCCAATACAGATATTGTTTTATATAATAGTAATGCTAACCTAGATAAGACTACAATTTTAGAAAAACTTCCTAAAGAGTTTAAGGGAGAAGTTATTTTAGGAAAGCTTCCTTCTAGAATTATCGAACAAATAGATATAGTTATACTTAGTCCTGGAGTTCCAATAGATCTTGAAATTTTAGATAAAATAAGAGACCTAAATATTCCAATTTGGGGAGAAGTAGAACTTGCCTATGCTTTTGAAATGGGAATGGTTATAGCCATAACAGGGACCAATGGCAAAACAACTACAACTACTTTGGTTGGGGAAATCCTAAAAGCTCACTTTGATAATGTATTTGTAGTAGGTAACATAGGTACTCCATATACTCAGTTAGTCCGTGCTACATGCGAACACTCATATACGGTGGCTGAAATAAGTAGTTTTCAATTAGAAACAATACGCTACTTTAGACCTAATATTAGTGCGATTTTAAATATAGCTCCCGATCACTTGGATCGTCATCATACTATGAGCAATTATATAGAGACAAAAATTAATATCACAAAGAATCAATTTGAGGAAGATATATGTATATTAAATTATGATGATAAGATCTTAAGAGAATTAGGAGATAGACTAATAAGTCAGGTGTTTTATTTTAGCAGTAGTAAATGCTTAGAGACAGGCATTTATCTTGAAAATAACAATATAATATATAGCGACAAAAATCAAAAAACTACAGTGTGTAATATAGATGAACTAAAAATTTTTGGCAAGCACAATTATGAAAATGTTATGGCTGCAATTGGAATTGCTCTATATGCCAAGGTACCTATGGATATAATAAGGAATGCCATTAAAGAATTTGTTGGAGTTGAACATAGAATTGAATATGTAGCAACAAAAAATGGAGTCAAATATTACAATGATTCTAAGGGAACAAATCCAGAGGCATCAATGAAAGCTGTTGAATCAATGCAAACTCCCACCTTATTAATTGCAGGTGGTTATGATAAAGGTTCTGATTATGATGAATGGATTAAATCCTTTGGAGATAAGATAAAATGCTTGATTTTGTTAGGTAAAACAAAAGATAAAATAGCAGCCACAGCGATGACCAATGGATTTAGTAATATTATCATGGTCGACACATTAGAAGAGGCAGTTAGTGTTTCATCTAGAAATGCTAAAGAGGGAGAAAGTGTTTTGCTCTCACCTGCATGTGCAAGTTGGGGAATGTTTAAAAACTATGAAGAACGAGGCATTTTATTTAAAGAATGTGTTAACAAATTATAAGATGTGGTAAGTGATTGAAGAAGGGAAGGATTAGACAGATGGAAAGGTCTGATAGAGGTAAGGGCAGAAAAAGAATATTTCATTCATATTATGATTATAGCCTTCTCTTTTTGACCCTATTTTTTGTTGGTTTTGGCTTAATAATGATTTATAGTACAAGTTCTTTTAATGCAGAAAGAGAATTTGGCAATCCGGCTCATTATTTAACAAAGCAGGGGGCATTTGCTATACTCGGAATTGTTGTAATGCTTTTTGTCTCATCAGTTTTCGATTATAGAATGCTTATAAAGCCACTTCCCATTATAAAAATCAAGCCTGTCACCTTGTTTTATATAATATGTCTCTTTTTGCAAGTCTATGTAATTTTATTTACGGACGCGGTAAAGGGTTCAAAGAGATGGATTAATTTAGGTCCTGTGGGATTTCAGCCTTCTGAACTATCAAAAGTGGCACTTATTTTATTTGCTGCTTACATAATTCACTTGGCTCCTAGACGATTAGATAAATTTATGGGATTCTTAAGAGTAATATTTCTTGTAGCACCTATGCTTCTACTAGTTGTAATACCTAACTTTAGTACTGGTTTGATTATGGGAATTATAGTTGTAGTAATATGCTTTGTTGCAAGTAGAAAAAAGTTATATTTTATTCTAGCAGGAATACTTGGAGTTGCGGCAGGTGCATTTTTCATATTTGGTGTTGACTATAGAGGTGAACGTATTGAAATATGGCAAAATGTTGAGACTCATCCAAAAGGATACCAGATATTACAAGGACTTTATGCTATTGCATCAGGAGGGATATTTGGTAAAGGCCTAGGGCAAAGTATGCAAAAACTTGGATTTATACCTGAGTCTCACAATGATATGATTTTTTCTGTAATATGTGAAGAATTAGGCTTGTTTGGCGCCATATGCATTATATTATTATACTTACTTGTTATATGGAGATTATTTATTATTTCAATAAATGCACCAGATTTATTCGGAGGTTTAATAGCTACAGGAATACTGACACATATAGCAGTGCAGGTTTTAATTAATATAGCTGTGGTAACAAATACAATTCCTTCTACAGGAATTCCCTTGCCTTTTATTAGTTATGGTGGTAGTTCTCTTATCTTCTTACTATTTGAGATGGGTATAGCTTTAAATATTTCAAATCAAATCAAGTATGAAAAGTCATAATGTGAAAGCATTTTTCATCACCAAATTAATTTCTAAACATATGATAGTTATATATTTCGAAATTTGAGGTGGCTTATGGCATATGTTCATGTAGCTGGTAGCAACAAACTTAATGGAGAAGTAGATATCCAAGGTTCGAAAAATGCTGCATTACCTATATTGGCAGCAACAGTACTTATAAATGGAGTGACAAGACTAGATAAATGTCCTAAGATATCAGATATAACTCACATGACTAATATTATGCAGGCTATAGGATGTAAGACACATTGGGAAGGTTCTTCATTGATTGTCGATTCATCAACTATTAAGACATCAACAGTTCCAGCAGAACATGTTAAAAAAATGCGTTCATCAATTATTATGATGGGAGCCCTATTAGGAAGAACAAAAGAAGTAACAATTACTTACCCAGGAGGTTGCTTAATTGGTGCAAGACCAATTGATTTTCATCTAGATGCTTTTAGAGAGATGAATATTTCCTTAAAAGAAGTGGACGGGCTGATTATTTGTTCTGCATCTAAAATACAAGGTGCAGATATAAAGTTCAAGTTTCCTAGTGTTGGAGCAACTGAAAATACAATTTTAGCTGCAGTTTTAGCTTCAGGTGAAACAATTATAAAGAATGCAGCAAAAGAACCTGAAATCATTGATCTGTGTCTCTTTCTTAATAAGGCTGGCGCGAAGATTTCCGGATATGGAACTAGAGAAATCAGAGTAAGTGGAGTTGATAAATTGCATGAAATTTCATATACTATCCCACCGGATAGAATAGTTACTGGAACATATATAGCTGCCGTTGCAGGTGCGGGAGGTTGTGTCTCTTTAAAAAACGCCAACTGTGCTATACTAGAAGAAGTAATAACTCTATATAGAAGAATGGGTTGTAGTATAATCTGTGAAGAGACTAACATATTAATTACTGCCACAGGAAATCCAAGGTCTATTGATTTTGTAAAAACCGAACCATATCCAGGATTTCCAACAGATATGCAGTCCCAAACATTAGCAGTTCTTATGAAGGCTCAAGGAAGTAGTAAAGTCTCAGAAGAAATTTTCGAAGGAAGATTTAAGATTGTTGATGAACTTAAAAAGTTTGGTGCGAATATTGAAGTAAAAGACTCAATAGCTGCTGTCCATGGAGTTTCACACCTAAAAGGAAATGAAGTGTATGCTACAGAATTAAGAGGTGGCGCAGCCCTAGTTATAGCAGGACTTATGGCTGATGGCATTACTAAGGTGTATAATCCGGAACATATTGAAAGAGGTTATGAAGATATATGTAGAGATTTTAGACAGCTTGGAGCGGAAATATACTATGTGGAGTAATTGAAAAATGATGAAAAACAAGGGCAAAAGAAACAAAAGAAAAAATAATAGTTTAGGAATCCTTAATGGGGTAATGAAGTTTCTGTTGTTTGTATTTGTACTCCTAACAATCGGAGGTGTTTTAATTCTAAGCAGTAAGCTTATAAATGTCACCGTTGAAGGAAGTAATCATTACTCCAAAGAAGAAATGCAAGAATTATTGCTTTATAAAGATACCGATAAAAATACTTTGCTTTTTTATTTGCGTCATAATTACGGAGAAACTAAGGAAATTCCATTTATAGAAAAAACAGATGTAAGACTTATAGATAGGAATACTGTTAATATACAAGTTTATGAAAAAGTAGTTACTGGTTGTATTGAATATATGGGTTCATATTTGTACATTGATAGGGATGGAATTATTGTGGAAACTTCAAATGAAAGATTGCCAGATGTGCCTATTATAACAGGTCTTGAGTTTAGTAAGTTAATTCTTCATGAACCTATAGAAGTGGACAAGCCTAATGTATTTCAAGTAATATTAAATTTGACTCAACTAATAAATACTTATGACATCGATGTTAATATAATCAATTTTAATAATGATCTTGAGGTGATTTTATATAGTAAAGATGTACGTATACTTTTAGGTAAAAGGAGTAATTATGATGAACAACTTGCTCAATTACCTAACTTATTAGCCAGTATTGAAGAGGGAAGTGATGTTGGAAGAAAAGACAAGAAATTACTTATTGATATGAAAAACTATAAAGAAGGACAAGATAAAATCATAGCAATACCTGTAGAATAAAATTGAAGAAGGATTAATATAAAATAATGCTTGATTATTTGATAAATTATATATATTATTATATATATGTAATTTGATTTTATAGTAAAATGATAATATTTTATAGAATCATAATAAATTGAACATTTATATATATTTTATCCAAGAACATTAGAAATTGAAGGAGGATGTACCTTGCTTGAGATAATGACGAATGAAAATAATTCAACCGCTAAAATAGTCGTGATAGGTGTGGGTGGTGCAGGTAATAACGCCGTTAACAGAATGATAGAAGAAAATATTCAAGGTGTTGAATTTGTTTGTGTGAATACGGACAAGCAACATTTGAATGCATGTAAAGCGCCTTTATCTATTCAGATAGGGGAAAAGATAACTAAAGGATTAGGAGCTGGTGCTCAACCTGAGATAGGGGCCCAAGCGGCAGAAGAAAGTATTGAAGAATTAACAGAAACAATAAAGGGCGCAGATATGGTTTTTGTAACTTGTGGTATGGGTGGTGGAACAGGTACTGGAGCTTCACCTGTAATTGCACAAATTGCAAAGGATATGAACATACTTACAGTTGGTATTGTTACGAAACCTTTTAAGTTCGAAGCTAAGACACGAATGGAAAATGCAACAAAAGGTATTGAAGAATTAAGACAATATGTAGACACGCTTATAGTCATTCCTAATGATAAACTACTTGAGATTGTTGAAAGAAGAACAACTATGCCAGAAGCCTTAAAGAAAGCAGATGAGGTACTACAGCAAGGGGTTCAAGGTATAACTGATCTTATTAATGTTCCTGGATTAATCAACTTAGACTTTGCTGATGTACAAACTGTTATGAAGGATAAGGGAGTAGCTCATATTGGTATAGGTAAAGGCAAAGGCGATAGCAAATGTATCGATGCAGTTAATGAAGCAATAACTAGCCCACTACTTGAGACAACAATTCATGGAGCAAGCCATGTTATAATTAATATATCAGGTGATATTAGCTTAATAGAAGCTAATGATGCTGCTACAATGGTTCAAGAATTAGCAGGAGAGGCAGCAAATATTATTTTTGGTGCAGTATATGAAGATGCTCAACCTGATGAAGCTACTATAACAGTAATTGCAACAGGATTAGATTCTCAAACACCATTAATGAGAAAAGCTGAGGGCAATCTTAAAACACCTTCATTCCTTAAGAAATCTCCGGGTGTTGGAAATGATTTTGCATCAGAGTTTTCTTATAATCCAAGTAGAAGTTCTAATGTTACAAGCTCACAGACAGCAGCTTCAAATACAAGTCATACAACTAACAAGAAGAGCAACATGAGTTCAAACTTTAATGATGCAGATTCTGGAGGCATTAAAATCCCAGAATTCTTGCAAAAGAATAGAAAAAAAAAGAAAAACTAAATATGTAAGGATAGGAATACAACATTAAAAGCTAGGCAGATGGATGTGATTAAACCACAACCATCTGCCTAGCTTTTTTTCTATGAATAATGTCTTTTTAACTTGAATTTTGGAGGAAATAGTAAATAAAAAGATTATAATATTTCCACGTATTGACAAAAAATTCAAGACCAAGAAGTTATAATAGTATAAACAATATAGAAAAGAGGGAGGTTTTGTATCTTGAGATATATTTAGATATTATTTTTATTATTAATTTTATTATGGATTACATATTGCTAACGATTGTAAAGATAACTCTAAAGTGCGAAACAAGTATATTAAGAAGAGTGTTAGGAGCAGCAATTGGAGCAGTGGGGATTTGTATTTTAATTGTTGTATCACTATCAAGTAATCTTCTTCAATTTATAATATCTTATTTTTTTTTAAGTATTCTTATGGTTATTGCTACATATAAACCAAAGAGTTTACAGATGGCTTTAAAGGGTGTAGTTATACTCTACCTTGCAACATTTCTCTTAGGAGGCCTAATTAATTCCCTATATTATCATTCAATGTTTGGATACTATATGCATGAATTAATTAACGGAAGGTTATTTAATGGACTATCAACTAATATAATTACTCTTTTAGTCGCACTAGGCATTATAGGAATGACTGTATTAGTTAAAACAATAAGCAAAATTTATAGAAGGGATGTGAGCTTTTTCGATACAGATTTAATTTTTCAAGATAAAACTATTAGTTTGACTGGATTATTAGACACAGGTAATAACTTATTTGATCCGATCTATGGGAAACCTGTAATTATTATAGAATATTCTTCTTTAAAGGGTTTATTATCTTGTGAGCAAGAAAAGTATATAGAAGCTTTAATTACAAATGATAAGTATAATCTAAAGATTGATTCAAAGGATATAGATAATATTAATATCAATATGATACCTTTTCAATCAATAGGAAAGAAAAAAGGCTTATTACCAGCTATAACAATAAACAAGCTAGTAATAAAAAAAGATGATGAAAAGATTAGCAATGAAAAAGTATTAACCGCTATTTGGAATGGGCAGCTGTCACGAGAAAACAAATATCAATTAATTTTACATAGAGATTTAATATAAAAGGGAGGTAAGAAATGTTACTAAAAATTAATATTCCAAACAAGATACAATTTAGGATTATACCAGATTTAAGAAGAATGTTTTTTAGCAAACAAGGTGAAATTCATTATATAGGTGGTTCAGATGTGCTACCAGCACCTTTAAATAGAGAGAGAGAGGCAGAAGAGATAGCCAAACTTGGAACTGAACTTGAAAATGAAGGTAGGTCCACATTGATAGAACATAATTTAAGATTAGTAGTATATATAGCAAAGAAATTTGATAACACAGGAGTTGGGGTAGAGGACTTAATCTCTATAGGAACCATTGGACTAATTAAGGCAATTAATACTTTTAAGCCAGACAAAAATATTAAGCTAGCCACCTATGCATCAAGATGTATTGAAAATGAAATACTAATGTTTCTAAGAAGAAATAATAAAACAAAAATGGAAATATCAATAGATGAACCTTTGAATGTAGATTGGGATGGTAACAAGTTGTTACTTTCGGATATTCTCGGAACAGAGGAAGATACAATTTCAAGAAATATAGAAAAAGAAGTTGATAAAAGTCTTCTTAATAAAGCAGTATCCAAATTAAATGAAAGAGAAAGAATGATTGTTCAGTTGCGCTTCGGACTTAACACAAAAGATGGTAATGAACATACGCAAAAAGAAGTAGCGGATTATTTAGGTATTTCCCAATCATACATATCAAGATTAGAAAAAAAGATTATAAAGAGATTAAAAAAAGAAATGATACGTTTTCAATAATAAAATAATAAATTTTTATTATGCCTATATTCAGGCTTTCAAGAAGTGGAATTTATTTCATCATGAAAAACCGTATAAAGAATAACTTAAGAGTGAATCATTAAAATGTAAGAAATGATTTGGGAGGTTATTATTATATGGCTCAATACAAAGTGGAGATATGTGGAGTAAATACATCAAAGTTACCCTTATTGAAGAATGAAGAAAAAAAAGTTCTATTTGACCGGATCTTAGAAGGTGACACAAAGGCAAGAGAAAAATATATATATGGTAACTTACGACTAGTACTTAGTATTATACAAAGGTTTACCAATAGTAAAGAAAATATAGATGATTTATTTCAAATAGGTTGTATTGGTTTAATTAAGGCAATAGATAATTTTGATATTTCACATAATGTGAAGTTTTCAACTTATGCAGTTCCCATGATAATTGGAGAGATAAGAAGATATTTAAGAGATAATAATAGTATACGAGTTAGTCGCTCTTTGAGAGATACAGCATATAAGGCAATTTATACAAAAGAAATGTTAATGAAAAAGAACGATAAGGAACCATCAATTAGCGAAATAGCAAGAGAAATAGGAATTAATAAAGAAGATATAGCCTATGCCTTAGATGCTATTCAGACCCCTATATCTTTACATGAGCCAGTATATAATGATGGAGGAGACACCTTATATATTATGGATCAGGTAAGTGATAAAAAAAATAAAGAAGAAAATTGGATTAAGGATATTAGTTTAAAAGACGCTATAAAGAAACTTCCAGAAAGAGAACAAAATATAATTAATCTTCGTTTTTATAAAGGAAAAACTCAAATGGAAGTGGCCGAAGAAATCAACATTTCCCAAGCCCAAGTATCAAGACTAGAAAAGTCTGCACTAAAAGCTATGAGAAATGAATTAAATCAAGTGTGAAGCAAAAGACAGATGCCAAAAAGGTGCTAGGCACCTTTTTGGATATCTTTTTTAAAAAGGTATTTTTATTAGGCAATTTTGTGCATCTATATCTACGAGGATAACATCTTCGCCAATTTGTTTTATACAACAAAAACTTATTATATATTCATTGTCTCGGCCTAACATGCCCCAGATTTTACAAGGGCCAGGAATAATTATTTTTATAATGTTACCATTTTTCGCATCAAAAATTAAATCACAAACAAAGCCTAGTCGCACACCATCTCTACAATTTATCACTTCTTTATCTTTAAAATCAGAGAATCTTATTTTGTTCACCAGTAAATCACCTACCAAAGAATATATCCTACTATTTATTATATAGTATGAATAAAAATAATTATAATGATTTCTTGACTTTAAATATCTATACAATATAATAAAGACAAATATAGTTATATTTTACTAAGGAGGAACAATAATTGAGATGTCCATATTGTGATGATGAAAATACTAGAGTAATTGACTCTAGGCCAATTGATGATGGAAAAAGTATTCGTAGAAGGCGTCAGTGTGATTCATGTAAGAAAAGATATACAACTTATGAAAAGGTAGAAGCGTTGCCTTTAGCGGTTATTAAAAAGGATGATACTAGAGAATCGTATGACAGGTCTAAGATTGAAAGTGGCATTTTTCATTCTTGCCATAAAAGGCCAATATCTGTAGAACAAATTAAAAATCTAGTTGATGATGTGGAAAACACAATATTTGGTTTAGAAGTTAAAGAAGTACCAAGTTCTACGATTGGTCAAATTGTTATGGATAAATTAAAGGAATTTGATGCAGTTGCTTACGTTAGGTTTGCATCGGTTTATAGAGAGTTCAAAGATGTTAATACTTTTATGGATGAACTAAAAAAGTTATTAGACAACTAAAAGTAAGTATTATACTTGTAAAAAATGTACAGTTTTGTTACAATGCTTTTGGATGAATGCTTCTTTCATTGAGAGAGACAATGAAAGGAGTAATTAATGTATAGTAAGGCACTAAGTGCGGCAATATGTGGTATTGATGCATTTATCATTTCTGTTGAAGCGGATGTAAGCAATGGCTTACCTATGTTTGACTTAGTAGGTTATCTTGGTTCTGAAGTAAGAGAAGCAAGAGAGAGGGTTCGTGTTTCTATAAAGAACTCTGGGTTTTTTATTGAACCAAAACGAATAACAATTAATCTATCACCTGCTGATATTCGAAAGGAAGGAACGGGATTTGATCTTCCCATAGCCATTTCGATTCTAACAGCATTCGGATTTATACACCAAGACAGTTTAGAAAAAACTTTATTTATAGGGGAATTAGGCCTAAACGGAGATATAAAAAAGGTAAACGGGGTTTTACCTATAGTTTATGCTGCCCGAAAAAAAGGATTTAAAAGATGCATTGTTCCCTTAAGCAATGTTAACGAAGCTGCTATAGTGGATGAAATAGACATATATGGTGTAAGTAGCATAAGGCAAGTGGTTGATTTTCTTAATAGTAAAACTTATTTAGAGCCTCATTTTCTGGATGTAAATAAGGGTTTATTTTCAGCCAGCTCATGTGAAGAGTTAGATTTTTCTGATGTACTAGGGCAAGATACAGCTAAGAGAGGGTTAGAAATAGCAGCCTGTGGTATGCACAACATTCTTATGATAGGGCCACCTGGCTCTGGAAAAACAATGCTTGCTAAAAGGGTTCCAAGCATAATGCCAGAATTAACTCTAGATGAAAGTCTTCAAATCTCTAAAATCTACAGTATATCAGGATTATTATCTAACAATAAATATCTAATTAAAAGAAGACCATTTCGCTCACCTCATCACACTATAACTACAACCGCTTTAATTGGTGGAGGAAGAACTCCTATGCCTGGAGAAATTAGTTTAGCACATCTTGGAGTTTTGTTTCTTGATGAACTTCCCGAATTTAAAAGAAGTACAATCGAAACGCTTAGACAACCTATTGAGGATAATGAAGTAACGATTACTAGGTTGTTAGGAAGTTATTGTTTTCCTTCGGACTTTATGACAGTCATGGCAATGAATCCTTGTCAGTGTGGGTATTATCCAGATAGGAACAAGTGTAATTGCTCGCCAAGTCAAATCAATAGATATCTAGGAAAGATAAGCAAGCCACTTATAGATAGAATTGACCTATGTGTGGAAGCTTTCCCTGTCTTGTATAAAGAGTTGGAAGGGAAAATCAAAGTAGAATCCTCTGCAAGCATAAGAAAAAGGATAATGATAGCTAGAGAGTTTCAAATAAAAAGATATAAAGAAGAAAGTATTAATTTCAACTCTCAACTCACTACAAGAATGATTAAAAAGTACTGCAAGATAGGCAAAGAAGAAAAAGAAATTTTAGAATATTATTTTCATAATTTAAATCTTTCCGCTAGGGCTTATCACCGAATACTTAAGGTGTCGAGAACAATTGCGGACCTAGACCAATCTGATAGAATTTTAGTAAAACATATAAGTGAAGCAATTAGATACAGAAGCTTTGATAAAAAACAATGGGAGGACTGAGGTTGTATATATGACAAATAAAAAATATTGGCATTGGTTATTAAATATTAAAAACATAGGAATAAAAAAAACAAAAGCGATCTTGGACTTTTATGATACACCTAGAGATGCATTTTTAGGAAATGAATTAGAGCTTAAACAAATTGGAGTTTTAAAAGAAGAAGATCGAATAAATATTATTAAAAGTAAAGACATAAATCTAATTAAAAAGGATTATAATAAATTACATAAGAAAAACATATATTTGATTACAAAAGATGATGAAAAATATCCTAGCAAATTAAAAAATATATATGACCCTCCTTTTGCTTTATATGTTAGAGGAAGTCTACCCCAAGATAATATGCTTAGTATTGCAATAGTTGGCGCTAGAGCTTGTTCAGACTATGGAAGAGAAGTGGCAACAAATATTTCAAGAGAACTTGCAGGTAAGGGTGTGCAAATAATAAGTGGTTTGGCATATGGTGTTGATAGCTTTGCCCATGCCGGTGCCCTAAAAGCAAAAGGTCAGACTTTTGCGGTTCTTGGTTGTGGAATAGATATATGTTATCCTAAAGAAAATTTTAATTTATATATGGACATTGAGAAAGAAGGTGGTATAATATCTGAATATGGAATGGGTAGGAAACCAATGGCTTACCAATTTCCTATGAGAAACAGGATAATAAGTGCCTTGTCTGATGGGATATTAATTGTTGAGGCAAAAGAAAAAAGCGGTTCATTAATAACAGCAGATTCCGGACTAGAACAGGGTAAAAATATTTATTCTATTCCAGGCAATATATATAGTAAGTTAAGTGAAGGAACTAATAATCTCATAAAAATGGGAGCAAAGCTTGTTAGTAATTCCCAAGATATACTTGAGGATTACAAGCACAATTACATCAATAGTAAAGACAATATAGCTCAAAAAGATAAATTGCTTGAAAAAAAAGAAAAAATAGTGTATGCTTGTTTAAGTTGTTTACCAAAACATATGAATAGTATAGCAAAAGAGACAAATTTTACGATAGAAGAGTTAAGTGAAATACTATTACAATTAGAACTAAAGAATATGATAAAAGAGATAAGAAAAAATTATTTTTCTTACATTTCATAATATAAAAGAAAAGATTAAGGGGAGGTTTATATGCCAAGGAATCTAGTTATAGTTGAGTCGCCAGCAAAGGCAAAAACTATAAAAAAGTTCTTGGGTCGTAATTATAAAGTAATGGCATCAAATGGACATGTTAGAGATTTGCCAAAAAGTCAACTAGGAATTGACACAGAGAATGATTATGAGCCAAAATATATAACAATAAGAGGAAAAGGACCACTATTAGCTGAATTAAGAAAAGAAGCAAAAAAAGCAGATAAAATCTATTTAGCTACTGACCCTGACCGAGAAGGAGAAGCTATATCTTGGCATTTGTCTAAAGCCTTAAAATTAGAGGAAGATCAGTATTCAAGAATAACTTTTAATGAAATAACCAAAGATGCAGTGAAAAACTCAATAAATCAAGCTAGGGAAATCGATATGGACCTTGTGAATGCACAGCAAGCAAGACGTGTACTTGATCGTATGGTAGGATATAAAATAAGTCCGGTCCTATGGAGCAAGGTTAAAAGAGGACTAAGTGCAGGAAGAGTACAGTCAGTTGCATTAAGGATTATTTGTGATAGAGAAAAAGAAATAAGCGAGTTCCTACCTGTAGAATACTGGAACCTTTATGTAGAACTTGATGTGCCAGAAAACAAAGGAACATTGAAGGTTAAGTTTCTAGGAGATACAGAAGGTAATGCTATAGATATTGAATCTGAAGAACAACTTAATAAAATCCTAAAAGAAATTGAGAATGAAGATTATACTATTTCAGAACTTAAAAAAACTACCAGAAGAAAAAAGTCACCACTACCATTTACTACGAGTACAATGCAGCAAGAATCATCAAAACGTTTGAATTTTTCGGCTTCTAAAACTATGACAATTGCCCAGCAATTATATGAGGGTGTAGATATAAAAGGGCACGGTACAGTTGGTTTAATTACTTATTTACGTACGGACTCTACACGTGTCTCAGATATAGCAGATCAAAATGTAAAGGAGTATATAAAAGAAACTTATGGTGATAACTATGTATACGAGGGGAAAGTAAAATCAAAAGCTAAGGATACTAAAAAAACACAAGATGCTCACGAAGCAGTTAGGCCTGCTAATGTGGAGATAGAACCAAAAGTAATCAAAGAGTCCTTATCTAGGGATCAGTATCGTTTATACAAACTAATATGGGAAAGATTTGTAGCAAGTAGAATGAAGGCCGCAAAATATGAAACAGTAGCTATAAAGGTGACTGCTAATGGTTATCGTTTCACAGCTTCGACTTCAACACTTGTGTTTAAGGGATACTTATCTGTATACAAACAGGAAAAAAAGGAAGAAGAAACAGATGAAGTTCTTGCAAGTCTTAATAAGGATTCGAAATTAAAGTTTAATGAGCTTGAATATTCAAAGCATTATACTAAGCCATCTGCTCATTATAATGAAGCATCCTTAGTTAAAACTTTGGAGGAATTAGGAATAGGAAGGCCAAGCACATATGCACCTATTATATCAACTCTAATGTATAGGAGGTATATAACTAAGGAAGAAAAAAACATATTTGTAACTGAACTAGGCGAAATAGTAAATGATATTATGTTAACAGCATTTTTATCTATTGTGGATGTGAATTTTACAGCAAATTTAGAATCTTTACTAGACAGTGTAGAAGATGGAAAGATAAAGTGGAAAACTACAATTAGAAATTTTTATCCGGACTTACAAAGAGCTGTAGAGAGTGCCGAAAAGAACCTTGAAAAGATTGAAATTGCTGACGAAGAAACTGATGTACTTTGTGAAAAATGTGGAAGAAACATGGTGATTAAATACGGTCGTCACGGCAAGTTTTTAGGGTGTCCTGGTTTTCCTGAATGTATGAACGCAAAACCATATCTTGAAAAAATAGATGTGGAATGTCCGAAGTGTGGCAAAGATATTGTGGTTCGTAAGACAAAAAAGGGAAGAAGATACTATGGTTGTGAAGAGAATCCTGATTGTGATTTTATGACATGGCAAAAACCTTCAAAGCACAAATGTCCACAATGTAAGGGATATATGTTGGAGAAAGGCAAAAGAATAGTTTGTCATGATGAAGAATGTGGATATGTAGTAGCTAGAGATGAACTAGAAGAAATGAAAGACAGTTAGATTTAAGAAGTGCTTATTCTTAGAGAAAATAATAGACTATATGTATGATGATTTGGGGGAAATTCAGGAGGATTTAAATGAGTGTACATTTGCTTGATAAGACAAGAAAAATCAATAAACTATTACATAATATAAATACAGATAAAATAGTTTTTGATGATATTTGTGA
>CAZOGN010000025.1:0-25542 GCA_964579655.1 uncultured Lachnospiraceae bacterium | reverse complement strand
CTCCTGTTATAATGCACTCATATATTATATCGGCATTATAGATAATATAATTATATGTAAAATAACATAAAAGTAATACACATAACCCAAAGAGGTTAAGGAAAAAGGTACTCCTAGCCTAGTCATCATCAAAGTTTTTGTAGCCATTATTGTAGTATATATCCAAATGACTATTATGGTCTTTACGTTGGAACTTTTTTCGCTTCTTGCTTATTATCTTAATTATTATCACAAAGACCATTAGGAAAATGCTTAATATTAGTATAATTTGAATCTTCTTCTCTTTCCCATCTAAAAATCCGTCTTCTTCACTATCTTCCACTTTGTCTCTTATGTCTTCTGCCTTTTCATCAATTTCATTTATAGTTTCAGCATCTATATCAATAGTCGCTTTATCATTATTATCTGTAATGGCTTTATTATCTTCTGTAAGAATTGTAATAACATAAGTTCCAGAATAGCCTGTTATAAATTCAATGTTATCACCTGCAATTTGAGCTTTCATATCTGTTTTAGTCCCATTATCATTAACTTTAAATACTTTGATAAACTTCTCTCCTTGAAAGCTTTCAGGAGTGGAAATAGATATATTTACCCTTCCATCTATAACTATTGATAGGTCATCTTTTTTTAAGGAAATGTTATAAATCATAAGGTCTTTAAGTCTTAGCTCTTCCTCATCAAATGAATCTCTTATAAACTTTCTTTTTTCTTCGTCGTTATCATTCCATAGTTCTATATCAAAGTTGGCACCCTCTTCTATGACACCAGGATCTGCAGATATTTTAAATTTCACAGTTTCATCTTTTTCATCTGTCTTATGGGTGATTTCTTCAACTTGCTCAAACTCTTTGAGGCCTTTGCTTTCTTGGGGTACTTCTAATTGGTTTGATAGCTGTCCTTTCCATGACCCTACAACTCCTTCACCTGAACTGGGATATTCTGAGGGTTCCCATGAACGTGGTGTCTCCTGACTCTTATCTATGTCTATTATTTGGGCATCAGTAAGGAGTAGGTGATCTTCTAAAATTCTTCCCTTAACATCCGGTATTGGATCATCCCAAGTTATATCCATATGAAGCCACTGATCATCTATTTTTACTAAGTTCCATGAATGTTTCATTTTTGCACTACTTATAATCCTTGTAGGAATTTCTGCATCATTCAGCATTTTGTAGGCTAGCAAAGTGTATCCTTGGCAAACTGCCTTCCCGTCATACAAGGCATCATAAGCAGTAAATCTTGAAAGAGAAGTATCATATTCTACATTATTGACTATATAATTATGGATAGCTTTTACCTTTAGCTGATCACTCATTCCATCTTCAATAATATAGTCTAATATTTCATTTACCCTATTAGTAACATAGTCTTCTTGCTCGGGAGTTGTTCTGTAACCTGCTGTTATAGTCACATCTATTGGCTTCCTTATCTTCCCTTCTGAGCCATCAGGGTTTTGAAGATATGTATAATCAGACTTACTATTCATACTTGTAAAGGTATACATAACATAATGATCATACTCAAGCAGCTCATCGATTACATCCTGAAGCATATTCTTAAACCCATCAGAACTAACAACGTCGCCATAATACTTTATCTTGATAGTAGGACTTCTATTTAATATTTCATTATAAATAATATTTTTTAATTCATCTCGGGAGCTCGCTTCGTTGCTACTTCCTGTAGCATATATGGTTCTATTCGATTCCTGCGAAGACAAGAAAACTAGGCTTAAGATTAATATCAATAATATCTTTTTTCTTCTCAGCATTTAGTATCCTCTTTCGTTTTATAATTTATATATTTTATATGTATTAAACTTTTGTTGTTATAATTTGAAATTTGTTCCTTTTACAATTATAACTTAAAAGCTTAATCATTAATAGTTGAATATTATTTTTCTTTTTGTTTATCCTATTATAAGAAAGGAAAATTTAAGCCAACTCTAATAGAGTGTGCTTGGATTAAAGGTGGTTTTATGAACAAATTATTAAGTGAAGTACCCATAGGTTTTGGAATGCATCTGGCTCAAAATTTAGATGCAATGACCAATTTTGCAAATCTTGATAAAAAAAGAAAAGAAGAAGTTGTTAATCAAACTAGAAATATTAGTTCAAAAGAAGAAATGGAACAATTTGTGGCAAGCTTAGCCGATAAAACAAGTTTTAAGTAATAAAGTTAAGAATCTTGCTAACATCTGATATTCTTACTTTGACAGCTAATCTCATTATCTAGTATAATTAACAATTATACTAGATAAACTTTTAGCTACAAAGGAGGATGTTTATTATGAGAGACTTAAGTTTACTTATATTTTTTATAGGATTTGTGCTTGTCACTTTAAGTGGATGTAGCTCCAAAAAAGATGTTGATAAAATTTCCTTCACTAAAATATCTACAGCTCAAGCAAAAGAAATGATGGACGCAGATAACTCTGTTATTGTACTAGACGTTAGAACAGAAGAAGAATATAATCAAGGACACATTGAAGGGTCCATACTTATTCCTAATACTGAAATTGATCAAAGGGCAAGTGAAAAACTTACAGATAAAGATGCAACCATCTTAATATATTGTAGAAGTGGTAATAGAAGTTCTATTGCCGCACGAATTCTTGTAAATGCTGGATATACTAATGTTTATGATTTTGGCGGAATTAATGACTGGGAATATGAAATTGTTAAATAAGATTAAAATTAGATAACAGGCACCATTAGCTAATGGTGCCTGTTATCTAATTTCTTATTTTTGCTGTAATCTCTTGTAGATTAATGATTATTTGTTCATTTAGTATGTTTCTTAATTCTTCTATCATTTTCAACGCTTGAAGGTTATCACTTTTTGGATTAGTGGCTGCTTTGTAGTTGGATAAATTAAAATCAACATTTTCACCTACTAATGCTTGTTTGACCTTTACTATGTAGTTTTGCGTCTCTTTAAATGGCGGGATACCACCATATTTTGCGACATTTCCTGGTCCAGCATTATAGCCGGCTAAAGTAAGTTCTAAATCTCCATCATACTTTTTATAAAGACTAGCTAAGTACTTTGCACCACCATTAATATTTTGTCTAGCGTCGAATACATCCGTTACTCCAAGCCCTCTGGCTGTAGCAGGCATGAGTTGCATAACTCCACTTGCTCCACTTCTAGATACTGCATTTGAATTATAATTAGACTCTACTTTTGCAACAGCTACAAGCAAGTTAGTGGGTACACCATGCGTACGTGATGCCTCTTCAAATATCTCATTTAAGTTTGTTCCTTTATCTTTATTAGCATTTAATATGGCTTCAAAGGTTGGTTTTTCTGCGCTATTTGATTTTGCTGTGGCATAATTTTTTATAGATAGGTTATTTTGAATTCTATTAATATTCATCTTTTTGTACTCCTTGCTGTGTAATTGGATAATCGTTGCCAGACACCATTATGCAATGGGCCTGGCAATGATTTATCCTTTTAAATCTCTAAGGCTATTTCACGCCCTTCTATCACTGCATTAAATATTCTTCTAACTTCTTTTGCATCACCTATTACTTCAAATGGTATGTCCATTTCTTCAAGTTCTTCTGCTAACTTAGTGTTTCGAGTTGTCCCAATAGCAGATATTATTGTATCTACACCTTGTAGAGATATTCCTCCACCTTGGCAGTTACACTTAATGCTATCTTCGCTTATACCAGTTACTTCGGTATTAGTAAGAATTTCTACACCTTTATAATGCAAACGCTGCATTAGAAGGTCACGTGTCGGTGTTATATCGTCGCCCACAACATTGTCCATCATTTCAACGATAGTAACCTTTCTTCCACCTAAAGTTCGGAAATTATGAGCATCTGCTATATAATCGGCAGTCTCACATCCAACTGAACCACCACCAATAATAACAATGTTTCTACCTACAGGCTTTTCACTAAGTAGGGCTTCCCAAGCTGTCATAACATTTTCATGATTACAGTTCTTTAACCAATTCGGCATAGTTGCTCTACCGCCTGTTGCTACAACAACAAAATCAGGATTCATTTCCTTTATTTCTTTGGATGTAAGAGTGTGTCCTGTGACAATTTTGGCATCACTCTTTTTGAGTTCATTTATAAGGAACTTTAGACCAATAGCAAAATCTTGTTTGCTTGGAGGATAACTTGAAAGTATGAATTGGCCACCTAGATTATCAGCCGCCTCGTAAATTGTAACATTGTGACCACGCTCTGCTAATACACGAGCTGATTCTAAGCCTGCAGGACCACTACCTACAACTACTACTTTCTTCTGCTTAATTGCTGGCTCAATCTCATCAAGAGCAACCTGTCCAACTGCTGGATTCATAGAACACTTTATTATACGTCCATAAGATGACTCGCTAAAACAAGTTAAGCAGCTAATACAAGGGCGAATCTCATCTTCACGGCCTTCTCTTGATTTGTTGGGTAATTCAGGATCGCACATAATAGCCCTACCCATATATACGAAGTCAACCTTGCCTTCTTCTATAAGCATATCTGCAGTCCAAGGATCTTTAATAAGACCTGGGCAACCTACTGGAATGGATAACATACTCTTGATTTTTTCTACATATGGAATATTAATTCCGTTAGGCAAACCTGCTGGTGGTAAAAGTGTGCTTGAATTGAAAAGAGAGCCATTTGAAAAATCAATGTAATCAATTCCTGCTTTTTCAAGTTGCTTTGCAATATAAATTGTATCTATTAAACTATTGGAACCTGGTTCCATTTCATCAGCTGAAAGACGTACACTTAGAGGAAAATCCTCTCCTACTTCTTCGCGGATAGCATCTACTACTTCTAGCAAAAACCTAGAGCGCCCATTGATATCACCACCGTATTCATCTGTACGCTTATTCATGGTTGGTGAAATAAAATTGCCTAAAAGACCGTGGGTGTGGGCACAGTGAATTTCTACAGAATCACATCCTGCTTCTTTAGCTCTACGCGCAGCATCAACATATTTTTGAACATATTCTTCAATATCTTTATGTGTCATTTCAATTGGTATATCGCCACGATTCCAAACATGAGGTATGGGAGATGCACTTAAAGGCATAACTCCACTAATTTGGGATGATGCAAATGCACCAGCTTGAATTAACTGAGCGGATACTTTTGCTCCATGGCGGTGAACAGCTTCAGTTATACGTGCTAATCCTGCTGCTGTTTCATCATCATAGATTCCAAACATCTTTGGCATGTAACGTCTTAGTCCATCAATGTCACAAGCCTCGATAGTTATAAGACCCGCTCCACCTTTTGACATATTTTCATAGTAACGAACCATTTCATCAGTAACTTCACTTTTGTCCGACGCCTGATTTGAATGCATCGGAGGAACAAATATTCTGTTGCGAACCTCCATATTTCTAAAACGGATAGGCTTAAATAAGTTTGAGTATTTTGACATGATGTAATTGCTCCTTTCCTTTTCACTGGTTCTAGTTCTATTATTATGTTCATCTTATGTGAAAATTATATAAGATTATATTAATTATAAGTTCTTTCCCTTTTATCATTAGGAAGCGTGAAATAAACCTCAAAAGTAGAGTCCTGATTCTTTGAATCACTATCAAATAAAAATGGAGTCGGCCTATTTTCTTTAAATTTATTTTCTTCGCCACCATAATCAAGTGTTTTTAAAACAAATCTTATCATATATTTAAATGCATCATATATATTTGATTTACCACTAGCATTTGCACCGTAGATGGCAGCTACAGGAAGAATCTTTTCACCTCCTATAGATACTACCCTGTCTGAAAACTCTGATATTTTAGTAGCAGATAAATCTAAGGTTGTTTCATCCCTAAATGATTTAAAATTATTGAAATTAAATTGTATTAGCATGAGTTTTATTATCCTTTGAACGTAATTATATTATACACCTTTTTTCCTATATTTATACAGTTAATTGAGGAAAGTTCACAATTGAAGGTGCGTTTATTGAAAAATCGAAAAGCAAAAGTCTCATACCTTTAAAACATGCTCTATGCCTCGTTTAAAGCACTTGGCATAGAGCATGTTTTAATTGTTGGTTCTTATACTTAATAGGACATCAACTCTACTTACGCCTTTTTGCCACAAGAAGAAACACGATACTGTCCTATATAAGCATAGAATAACTCAATATCTTTTACATTTATCTTTAGTACTAAGTATAAAAATCTCCTAGGAAATAATTATTTCTTCAATGTCATCCGGCTGATACTGATAGACAAACTTGTCTGAGTTTGTCAATATCCACCTGTTTCCATTTTCGGAAATCCTTATTCCATTATATTCATTTCCATTGTAGTCCGCTTCTTTTGAAACTTTAATAATCCTTTTATCTATCAGCTTTCTAAAGCAGATATTAAATGCAACTTCATTATAGCCATTGTTCTTCATTTGCTCCTTAACCCCCTCGGAAGATACGCTTTCATCAGGGATATCTTGGGTTGCTAATATAGCAGCGATAAAGGCGACTTCTTCATGAGATAAACTATTAATGCTATCTACTATGTCATTAACCCGATCTATCTGATTTATCAATTGACTATTCTTTAGTTTCTTTATTTTATTTGTAAGGGTAATCCTCAATGAATCAAAATCACTTTGGGATTCATTTTTATATTTTGTCACACTTCTTTGCCTAATATCGAATGGGTAATTATTACTTCTCTCCTCTGAACAGAGTAATATTGTTATCTTGTTGCTTGCAAACGCATAGCCCACCTCATACCAAACATTAGGATTATCTTCTGTAATATCGGCTAGACAGATAGTAGATGATCTTATTCTTTCTTCTATTGCATTAATTGGAATCGTAACGGAATCATCTTCATCTACCCTATAAGCTTTTAAACCAGCGTCTTCTATTGCTGGTTTGAAAATATCATAATATCTTTTGTCATACTTCCCATTGTCAAATGGTTGTATTACAAAACAATAATCGTTCATTTCTCCTCCTAATCTACACATTTACACTTACTTAAACATGTCGAATTTGGCTAGTCGTTTTATTTCCTTGACTAAGATCATAGATATTTTGATAAATTATCGTAGAAATACTTTTGACAGCTTTAACATCAGTTACAACTTTAAAATACTATTCAATATATAAGTTTCATAAAATTGATTATATTATTTTTCTTGTCAAAACTGCATCGGAATATTCTTTTAGTATATTCCACAGGAACAAACCTTAACTCTATTTGTAGCATTGCAATTCGTGATAAAGTTACGTATTTTATCCAAAACATAAAGTAATACCATCCACGAAATGGATAAAATTGATAAGAACAAGTTATTTAGTTCTTTTAACACTGTTTTATCACCTCCAATTATGGTCACTTAATGTGTAAGTGTACTGTAATATATATATTATAACATGTTTTACTTTTTTATCCAACCGTTTTTAGTAATTTAATGTAATTGTTTTCTTATATTGTGGAAAGCTCCAGTCTTATAGTAAAAAAGAGCATTAATTTCTTGCAATTTACCAAAAAATATCTATAATGTATAATATCGATAGATGTAAAAAATTATATATTCTAATATAACTTTAGAAAAGGGAAAATAATATGAAGTTTTTTTTAAAAAACAAATCTAATAATAACAATCAGATGTCCATGTTTCATTTAGCATGGTTATCTCTTTAATTATGTTTATATTCAGTGATTTCCTTTTCGGTATATTTTCAACCATAGTTGGTATTATATCTATGTGGACCGTTGCCGTTGGGCTAGGTTATCTACTAGCTATAAAGGGTAACTTAGGCTTAGTAGGCCTATGGATTGGAATGGCACTAGATGAGATTATCCGTGCAATAATATTCTTCTTCCGTTGGAAAAAAGGTGTGTGGAAGGAAATTAGACTTGTAGAAAAGAAGGAATTAGTTGTATAAAACATACACCTTATCTTATATTCACTTTGTGGTATACTTATATTAGGTGACTCTTAATTTAAAACAACAAATATCCAAATGGAATAGGTGTTATTATGGCTCTCACAATTGTGTTTATGGCTTTTTTTTCATTTGTTTTAGCAATACGTAATTTAAAAAGTAAATATAATCTTCTATTTATTATGATGGTACTAGGAATGACTATATCCTTATTTACAATTGTTTCTGAAATATATAAAAGTAGCAATTACCACGTTCCCTCCATCATATTATATAGAGGTATTGAATACAGAATGTTTCTTTATATAAGCCGCATATTTAGTTTGTCACTTTCAAGTTTGCAAAACTTAAGAAACTTTGGTATTATATCATACCTATCTGCAAATATGCTTTTTGTAATAACATTTAGCAAAAATGTCGATGGTAAAGATAATAAGGGGAAAAGTAAAAGGATAAGAAAAGCTTTAACATATACCTATCTAATCACTTACCCTATATTATATTTTCTATTTTATAGCCCTAATACTGCTTATAATATATTTCTATTGACTAATAGCTTAACTGGTATTCAAAAGAATCTCCTCGTTATTACAACTATGATAATAGATTATTTAATGATTTTTAATGCATTGGTATATCTTGTTTATCCAATTTATTTACTATTTCGCAGTTTCTTAAAAAGTAAAATATCTTTTTTGGAAGAACAATTACTAGGTCTTGCACTTAGCCTATCCCTACTTAATTCTATTTTCTTCATAGTGTTTTTTACAGGAACATTTAAAACTTCTATTCACAATGTCTTCGAATCTGCATTTTGGAGATATAAATTAGATATAGTTGTACCCAAATATTATGTATCTGTATTACCCATAATTTCATTTATAATATTACTTATAATATTATTTATAACTTATAGATTTAAGACCGATAGAATGATTAGCGGAATAAAGGAACGATCCATCAAGAAAAATCTTGATTTGTTAAATACTAATCTGAAAGATGTATTACATTCTGACAAAAATATTATGTTTAACATAAAAATTCTTTCTCAAGAAGCTCTTAATAATTATGGAAGCATAAAGGGTAAAGAACAGCTAGATAAGATACTAGCAGTAAGTAATAATCATATGGAAAGTATATCAAAAACTCTTGATAGTATTCGTGAACCTAGAGTTCGAACAATACGCAACAACATAATAGATGCCATAGAAAGTGCATCAAATGAAGTAAATATACCAGAACATATAAGTCTGACCAAGTCATATAAAGATAATCCTATATATTGCAACTTCGATATGTATCATATGACTCAGGTTATAGTTAATTTGATTACAAATGCAATCGATGCTATTAATAGTCAATCAAAGGAAGAAGCTTATATAAAAATCACTGTGGATACCAGTAATGAGTGGATTTATATTTCTATAAAAGATAGTGGAATTGGCATTTCAAAGAAACTTCAAAAAAAGATTTTTACACCCTATTTTTCTACTAAACCAAAGAATAACAATTGGGGTATGGGATTATCCTATGCCTTTAGAGTAATAACTAGTCATTATGGTCATCTTAGAATCAAAAGTAAAGTGGGGGAGTTTACCAATGTTGAAATTCTACTGCCCATGACAAAGTAGCTTGAAAAGCTATCTGAATTGGAGGAAACAATTATGGATAAGATTAAATTGCTAATCGTTGATGATATAGCAGATATAAGAGATTATTTTCATATGATACTATCTAATGAACCTGATATTAAGGTTGTGGGGACGGCTTCTTCTGGAATTGAAGCCATACAAAAAGCCAAAGATTTAAAACCCGATGTTATCTTAATGGATGTTCAGATGGAAACAAGAACTGCTGGTATTGATGCTACAGAAACCATCCTTGCCAACAATCCCGATATAAAAATAATAATTTTAACCATACATCAAGAAGACGAATATTTGTTTCAAGCCTATTGTGCTGGTGTCATGGATTATATAGTTAAAACAGATTCAATATCGCAAATTATTAATTCTATTCGTACTGTTTATAGCAACAAACTAACACTTAGACCAGGTGTTGCTGATAAAATCGTTGATGAATTTGCCAGATTAAAATCTCAGCAAAAAAGCATGATTTATGTTTTAAACATAGTATCAAGTCTTACAAACAGTGAGTTTGAGGTCCTTAAATGTTTTTATGAGGGTGATAGCTATAAGCAAATATCTGAACAACGTTTCGTAACTATAGCTACAATAAAAAGTCAAGTTAACAGTATACTTAAAAAGTTTGAGATGAAAACTATAAAAGATGTTGTCAAACTTCTAAAAATGTCTCATTTTGATGAGCTTATAGAATAAGTAGGACTTATTATAATTTATTCAAAAAAAGACGCTGATATTCCTAATATACATAAGGATTAGCAGCGTCTTTAGATTTCATATTATAATATAGTATTTATCTGTTTTCCGTCCATCCATGTATAAATATTATCAAAAGTAATTCCTGCTCTTTTTACCATAGATTCTGCAGTTGCAAATGCTATGTGAGGTGTTAATAATGCACTTTCTGCACCAAATAGTACATGATTCGTTGCTAGAGGAGGTTCAATTTCAAACACATCGATAGCTGCTCCAGCAAACTTCTTCTCTTTAAGCGCTGTAGCCACCGCTTCAATATCAACTACTGGACCCCTTGCACAATTAACCAATAAAGCTGTTGGTTTTAATAATTTGATATTTTCACTATTGATTAGATGAGTTGTTGCTTCTGTTAGTGGCGTATGCAAGGTCACTATATCACTTGCTTTTAGTAGTTCATCTAAGCTTACATATTCGATACCTAAGTCTTCGCCTTCCTTACTAGGTGAGTTATTATTACCTAATAGTTTACAACCGAAAGCCTTTAATAATTTTGCAACTCTAAGTCCAATAGCACCTGTTCCTACAATTCCTACTGTCTTACCAGCAAGTTCATATCCTACTAAGCCTTCTTTAGTCTTTCCTTCTCTTATTACTTCATTACACTCTACGATATTTCTTAATTTTGATATAATCATACCAATCACAAGTTCTGCTACTGACTGATTACTATAGCCTGCTGCATTAGATACTTTTACACCTTTTTCGCTACATGCTTTTAAATCAACATGATCTACACCTGTAAATGCAACTGAGATAAACTTAAGTTCATCTACTGACTTAATAACTTCTCCTGGCAGTGGATTATTAGCTATAATAAGAGCATCTGCTCCTTTTGCCCTTGTCTTTAGTTCTTCAACATCATTTGTTACACTATCATATACAATCAATTCATGACCTTGATCTTTCAATCCTTTGGACAGATCATTAATAACTTCTTCACTAACTGCCAACGGTTCTAACATAACTATCTTCATTCTATTACCTCCATTTATAATAATTTATAAGTTGTTTGTTTTTTATTTATTTACTTTTTTCTGCTAGCTTAACTCCTTGAGATCTTAAGATTCCTTGTAATTCCTCGACATTAATCTCCTTAGGGGATTTTTCGTATTTACATGATAAGCCTGCTGCTGCACCCGCTGCCTGACCCGTAAGCATACAAGCTGATATACCTCTTATACTACTTTCTGCTAATTGATCTGCACTAATACATCTTCCTGCTACAATTAGATTATCTATATTTATTGGTAATAAACTTCTATAAGGAATTGTATAGAATCTATCATCCGTAATTGGTTCATACACATAACCCTTATGTCCTCCACCTTCTAACTTACCGTCTCCTTCCATACTTCCATTTGGAGATAGTAAATCATATATACGAGGATAAGTCGCAATAGCATCATGAAATATAGTCTGTGCTTCAATATCTTCCTTGGTAAGTCGATACAAACCTTCTATCCTTCTACTTTCCCTAAATCCTATCTCTGGAGCTATTGATGCTATTTCAATATTCTCAAAACCTTCAAAGTTATTCTTAGCGTAATCATAAAATTCCATGATATATTGTCTACATTCTTGCTCACCCTGGGTTAAACCATCTATATCAGTTGGGTCAATCTTATAAGCGCATGGATAATTCACATAACTTAGTTCTCCAGCAGGAGTTAGGCGACCAAAGGGTAAGTCTTGACGTTTACAAGTTAGGCCAGTCTTTCCTGCCCTATAATCTTTGTTAAACTGGGCACCTATTTCTTTAAGTTTATCCCTATCACCTACAATTACCTTATCAACGTCAACTCCAGCTAATCTAAAGTTAACTGTACCTGGTTGACATAGTCCATCAGTATCTCTTCCTTGCTCATAAGGTATTCCTGAACTAAAAGCAACATCACCGTCACCAGTTGAATCAATAATCACCTTAGCCTTAATAGCTAAAGGCCCTTGTTTACTTTGAATAATAACACACTCTATTTTATTATCTTCGATAATTACATCATTAACAAATGAGTGGAACTTAACTTCAACACCTTCATTTCTCATAAAATCATCTAAGAATATTTTTAGATATTCACTACTAAACCTATGAGGTGAATTTGGGCGAATATCATGAGACTTGCCAAACCTCTCCTTATACTTGTCCTCTATCTCTCTATAAATACCATCTGATTCAAAATTAGTTCCATGTAGAAAATGATTACAAGTCTCTACATAAGCACCCGTAATGTTTCCTCCTAGAAAACCTCTCTTTTCTAAGAGCATAACTTTCTTACCACTTCTTGCTGCTGAAGTAGCCGCACCTATACCAGCTGGTCCTCCACCAACAACCAAAATATCAACCTCTTGTCTTACTTCAACTGTTTTTTCTTTAATTGTGTATTTCATAATAAACCTCCTATTTATGCTTTTACCTTCTGAAATCATCTATTATTTCTTGAGGATGTTCATATTCCTTAAGTATATCTTCCGGCAATTTTTCTAAAGCCGTATTATATTGCTTGTCTAAATTACTCAAAATCATTTCAACATCCTGTCCTTCATACACATTGGCAAAAACATTGCTTATTGTCTGCCTATATGTATTTTCTTCTAACGAAAGCCTAGTATCTGGCATGGGTAACATAAGTACTGTATTAGAAATTTGGGCAAATTCTTCAAAGCCTTTTTTGCTTGGTTTTGAAATTGCCATATCAATTGCCTCCTGGCGATAAGGAATATATAAAGAATTTTCATACATCTGTGCTGCATTCTTATCTGAATAGAAGAATTTAAAAACTTCCATAGTTTTTTCTTTCTTATCTTTGGCTGCAGTGCCTACTCCTAATAAAGAAGTTACATCTGTAAACTCCTTATAATCTGAGCCTTCATCATCAAAAGCAGGGACAGGTATTACAGACCAGTCTAGATTTGCAGGAAACTGATCATTGTAGACATTAATATCAAAACTTGCTGCTGGTGTCATTCCTACCCTTCCCTCAGAAAACTGAGCTCTTGCAGCATCCGCATCTAGGGCTTCATAACCTGGGAATACACTTCCATCATTTATCATCCCTTGTACGGCCTCAATAACTGGGGTAAATTTTTCAAACTCAAATCTCATTTTTTCATGATTAAATCCTACATGTCCTACATTAGTTCCATTAGGTCTAATTAGGTATGTACTTATCATCCAATCAGATTGTAAGCCTAAGGCCCATCCAAATGCCTTACCATTACTTGACTTGGTAATTTGTCTTGCAGCTTCTCTTAGCTCTTGCCAAGTTTCTGGATACTTAGAAATTCCTGCTTTATCAAATAACTCATTATTAACAATCAACTTATATGTGGTTAAATTATATGGCAAAGTATATACTTCACCATCAAAGATATGATGATTAATTAAAAGTTTGTCTTCATATTTTAAGACCATCTCTTCCCCACCAGGAAGCTGAGTAAGAGGCATCATAAAGTCTTCATCAACAAAGTCTTTAATAAGGGTCGTCGTTGGTCTGAAAAGTTCAGGTGCATCACCATTTTGTGCTGCTTTTCTTATCACATCCTGATAATCAGAACCATATACGGTATACTCAATTTCGATACCTAGCTCTTTTCCCCTTGTACTATTAAAGACTTCAATCTGACGTAAACGTAATTCTTTTTCATGAGCATTATCAGACCAAACCCTGATTTTTTCCATAACAATATCAGATGAGTGGCCTTGGCCATTAATCATATCCTTGTTTTTATTACATGCAGTTAAAACAACTAACAACATTGTTAAAATAATAAATAAAAAATTATTTTTATTTAGCAATAATTTCATATGGCTTACCTCCATATTTAGGTGAACAATCCGGCAAGCATTACAATAAACGGAATTGTCAACGAGGATAATAGTGTTGTTACTGAGAAAATTTCAGCTGAATAAATAGCATTTTTCTTATGTCTTATAGCAAACAAAATTCCTGTTGTTGCAGTTGGTGCACCAGCTAAAATTACTGCTGTAGTAAGCACCTTGTAATCAATTGGGAACAAGCTATATAACAATAACAACAATATTGGGATAAGTAACAATTTTATAAATGCTATAAAATAAATTCTATAGTTTGTTAATAACTTTTTAAAATCAGTTTGTGCAATTATAACACCAGCTATTAACATGGCAAAGGGAGTATTTAAATTTGCAATGTGTTGAAGGGCATCAAAAACTACATCAGGTACCATAATTTGAAATAAGAAACATACTAATCCTATTACTATAGCAATTATGGAAGGTGAACTAAGCCTCTTTAGCATACTCTTTAAATTAAAATCTTTATCTCCACTTATCATAATTATACCATGAGTCCATAAAAATATATTAAAAATAGTTATAGACGCCGTTGCATAAAAGACACCTTCTGAACCAAATATTCCATTCATTAATGGTATTCCCATGAAACCTACATTGGCATAAATACTGCCCATTCTTTCTACTTCTACATCATCATTATCTACATACTTTTTTATTTTCTTATCATCTAGATATTCTATTTTTCTTTTTTTCTTCTTAATTAGAAAATAAGATATTATAATACTAACAATATGAGTTATTAAAGCCAGCAAGAGTGAGATAAGCAAACCCTCTAAAAGATCTGATTCAAATTCCCTCTGATAGGAAACAAATATCACTACAGGATTAACTAACATTAATAAAATACTAGATAGTTTATCATTGGTTTTATCATCAATTAGCTTAACCTTATAGCATAAAGCTCCTATAGCTATTATTATAAATATAATTAGTATTTGATTTAAGGTAATAATTGCAGTCGACATATCTCCTCCTATGAAACAACATTAATTGCTGCCCCATTTAAAAATGCTTTTAGATTATCTACACATACATCCATTAATCGCTGTCTTGCTTCCTTTGGGGCCCAAGCAATATGGGGTGTAATTATAATATTAGGAGCATCTAATAATGGATTGTCCTTCTCTATAGGTTCAGTTGAAACAACATCCACCGCAGCTGCTGCCACTTTTCCACTTATTAAGGCATCTCTTAAATCCTCTTCAACAATTAATGGTCCTCTAGAATCATTAATTATCAGAACTCCATCCTTCATCTTGCTAATTGAATCCTTGTTAATAATTCCTTCTGTCTCTGGAAACAAAGGACAATGTAAGGAAATAACATCAGAATCAGCAAACAATTCATCAAGGGATACCTGTTTAACATTCTCACTTAGATGTTCATCAGATATTTTATTTGGGTTGTTAGCAAGAATCTTCATTCCTAAAGCCTGTGCTATTTTAGCTGTTCCTTGACCTATCTTGCCAAAACCGATAATACCCATAGTTTTTCCAGAAAGCTCTATTAGTGGATAATTCCAATAACAAAAATCTTCACTCTTTGTCCAATCTCCTTGCTTTACACTATCGGAATGTGCACCAATACGATGACACAACTCCAATAATAGGGCTATTGTAAACTGACTAACAGCATCTGTTCCATAAGTAGGTACATTAGTTACAACTATATTCCTTCTTTTTGCCGCTTCAACATCAACAACATTATAGCCTGTTGCTAAAACTCCTATATATTTAATACCTGGACACTGAAGCATTATATCTTCTGTAATCTGTGTTTTATTAGTAAATATTATTTCTGCATCCCCAATTCTTTCAACTACAAGGTCTGCTGGAGTACGATCATATACTGTAATATCTCCTAATTCTCCAAGCTCATCCCAACTTATATCCCCTGGGTTTAAAGTGTATCCATCTAAAACAACAATTTTCTTCATTGGCATTCATTCCTTTCAAATTAATCTTCAAGTAAAGCCCATGCACGATTTATAACTCTCTTAGTGTTAGCTAAGACAATATCTCCATCTTCACCATCTTGTAGAGTCACTTCTATAGAAAGTACATAAGGGTCATTAGCTCTAAAGAATCCTTCTTCCTTTAATATTCTAAAAAAGTCTAACAACTCAGGTGTATCGTTAGCACTATTAGGAAAACCAAATCTAGGATGTTTATCTCCATAAGCGTCAAATCCTGGTTTTACAACTGCATTTCCTATATGAAAATGTGTTATATAAGGTTTTAGAGTTTGTATTACAAATCTACTTGTTTCATAGGTTGTTGGAAAATGTGATAAATCAACTAATAAACCAAAATTGCTACATACATTCCTAACATCAGCTGCAAACTTTGCAGCATATGGAGCCGGGCCTATCAAAGCCGCTTTATCCATATCATAGTCAAAAACTTCAAGGTTTACTGACATACCTTTTTTTGCTGCATAACTACTGACATTGATTGTTGTTTTTAGTAGTTGATCGTAAGCTTTATCCTTAGTTTCATCTTCCCATTTACCTGCTAAGAAAGCAATACCCTTAGCACCTAAATATTCTGCCTCGTCAACTGCTTCTATAAGAGTTGCCTCTGCTTTCTTACGGCCTTCCTCATCAATATCATTTGGATTAAGCCCTGTTGATAAAAGGCGAGGTTGCGCACCATAACAAACTCTTATATGAGACTGTTCTAACAATTCCTTAGTTTCAGCCCTAAGCTCATCATCCTTAATCTGTGTAATCTCAATTGCAGTAAAATAATCATCTATTAACACCTTATTTAATGTTTCTTTATAATCATATCTTGCGGGTGGATAACTCATCCATAAAATTGTCCCAACATCAAAATACTTGTGAATACTCTCTTTCATTATATACTCCTTCCTTAATCCACATTTATTAAAATTCTATCATTATAGCATCATAATCTTCTAATTTATCTAAAACCATATAAATGATTGAATCTTCATACTTTAATTCTATACTATTGCCAGTTCTTATACTAATAGCTGATTTAGGTTTGTTATTACTTTCTATACTTACTTTAGAATTATATATAGGAATAGGATCAAAGAAACTTAGGGAGAAACAACCACTGTTATTTACAAACTGAACAAATAAATCTCCGTTTTCTTTCTCTGATAAACTTATCTCCACCATGGGATTTACATCTTCTCCTATGGACATAATCTGACACATATTTGTCAATATATCTTTCATAAAGTGGAATGTATTGCTATGTCCCCCTTTGTTATAAAAAGTTCCAGGCAGGAAAGGTATATAGATAGACTTTCCCCTACCATATGAGTATTTCGTAACCCCAGGTGTATCAGTGGTTTCAGTAAAATAAGCTTTCTCTGGTGGACCATACATATGAGGAGGAATTAGTTTAAAATACTTTTTAGTATCCTCATTAGATTCTACAAAAACCATCTTGTCCCCAACTGCTATAACCTCTGTATCTACATATGATGTAAATACCTTTTTATCCTTCTTAGAAAGTAAAAACATTGAAGAGATCATATCATTTCTAATCTCTTTAACTGAATTTACACCCAAGCATTCTAATATCTGATTTCCTCTAAATCCAACATAGGGATCATATAATCCTGTCTCACCAGTAGCTACAACTCTACCACCATTTCTTACATACTCATCTACCTTTTTGGCCTCATCCTCTGTAAAGTTTTTAATATCAGCTAATATTAGTAGTTTGTATTTGCTTAAATCTGCTTGCATAAACTCCGAGGGTATTATCTCTGCAAAGGGAATATGACACTCCGTCAACGTCCTAATCCATCCCTTTTCCTCAGGGCTAGACTCCCATCTATGAGTTCGCTTTAATAATACTTGTGCCTTATTCTTTAAGCCCATATAGGACTGCTGATTCTTTTCATGAAAATGAAAAACCTTTTTAATTCTTTGAAATGATGATCTATCAAGGTGCTTATCGATTCTACCCATAATATAATAATCTAGAGCTCCTAAGTTAGTTAAGTTCTGCCACAGTCTTAATTCTTGCAAGGCCGGAGAAACTGATACATGTCGCAGTGCATAGCCTATAAACTCTACTGAAGTATTAGAACATATTATATTACTACTACCATCTCCTATTATTGCCCTGCAATTACTTGATGCTAGGTATGGAAAATGTGGTAGCTTTCTATTGTACTCAGTTGAGGCTTCAATTCTACCATATTCTTCATCATCAAAACATATTTCCTTACTAATTCCTTTTATATAATCTACAACTTTTTTTCTATAAGTCTTAAGAACGTTCTCTTGAAACCTTAGATACTTACCATATACCGGATTATTAAAATCTGCTTCTTTAGGTAGTTCTTCATTATACATTTCACTAAACTTTCTTTTACAGTTATTGCAGTGACAAAATCCGTAATCCTTAAAGTCATAATCTCTATTTTGAAAACCACCCATATTGCAAAACAATCCATCAAAAGCTATCTTGTCAAAGGTCTCTTTAATAACTTTAAAAGCATAGTCTTGCTGATATTTGCCGTTTATACATACCTGGACATATCCATTATAATTCATAATGTCTCCGTCTATTGTCCTGAAAGCCCAATCTGGATTCTTTTCATATATTTCGTAACTTACCTTTGAAAAATCCATTCTTGCAAGAACGCGGATATTATTTTTGTGGCATAGATCCACTATTTCTTTTAAACTATCACTTTTCAAATAAGGACTTTGATAATGGAAGGGTAAGTCTGTAGTATAATTGGAAATAATTCCAGCAGCATTTAATAATACAACATTGGCTTTAAAATCAAGTATGTCATCCACAAATCTCTCTGCCCTTATATCTTCCATGTCTATTTCACGCAAGTTTGTCTGTATCATTCTCCAAGGGTAATCCTTCCACCAAGACATATAACATTACTCCTTTTGATGTTTTAAAAATCTAATTTAGTGGTAACAAAGTATCTAGTTCTGCTAAACTATCAAATCTTTCAACGTCTACAAAGCTACATAGCCTTCCTAACTTTTGCGGACGATACATTTCTTTGGATTTCTTAGAATATTTCTTCCAATTAATAGCCGCCTTTGTAAGAAGATCAACAGAATTATTCTGATGTTGCTTTTCTCCTGTCTTACGATATAACTCTAAGGCAGTAGCAGCTTGTATCTTATCTGCATAATATAATCCAAGGTAAGCTAGGGCTTCTATATCTCCTAATGTATATATAAATTCTTGATTTTCTTCATCTTGCTCTTCTAGACTTTTTGCACCTTCTAGTGCTAACTCAGCATGTTCTATCATAGCCTTTGATGCACTTATAGGGTCTATCTTTTCTATGGGGTCATTATTTAATAACACTTTACAATATTCACTGACACTATAGTAATCGCTCCCAGGCATACTAGGACATCTTGTAAATTCATTAACATCTGCAAATACCAGCTTGTCAACTTCAAAATCATACATACAGCAGCCTTCAGGATACCACTGGAAATCAAAATTATGCCAATGTACTTGGTTTAGTATTGGAACAATCCTCGAAGCATGAGCCCATGTTTTATATAAAAGAGGTGTTTCCCTTTTAAAATAGCTGTCTAATTCCATACGGAAGTAATCCTTAGGAAGGTCTATATTATATGATTGAAGTCCCCATATAGAGAACATATACCAATTCTTAGCTACATACAAAGGATGGGAATCGTCCCTTAGGTCAATATAATCCCTTCCCCAAGTATATCCATCAGCACCCATATAGTAGCCATGCATCTCATCAACAGGTAATTGCTCTAAATATTCTCTTGCAAAATCCGGGTCACCTATTCGGTACATGTAATAATCGTCATTACGAATTGTAAGCCAAAACTTTTGGTCCTTAATTTTTTCTTTTAAGAACTCATCTATAAAACGTGGTTTAGTACTTGAGTACATATGGGCCATAGAGTATTTAAAACTTACCGAAAAAGAACAAGGAATGTCTTTAAATTCCTCCATTATAGTTCCATACTGGGCATAGTGTGTTCTTTGTATAAACTCAAAATCCCTTTCTGGATGTTCATTAATATAATCTTCTACAGCTTTTCCATAGGAATCTGCCAGGAAAGTAATATCAGTCTCATTCATATACATATTCTCACCAGAAGTAACTCCAATTCCGGCTAAAAGAGGATAGGTTTCTAATAAAGCTTTAGTTGCATGATATATATAATCCTGAGTGATAGGATTCTTTTGATCTGCTGTAATTTCATAAGGAGTGTTTTCTGTACCATAAACAAATAAGTTCCAAGTAAATAAAAGTATATCAATACATCTACTTTTTGCATATTCCATTACAGACTTCCAAAATTCAATTTTTTCATCCATACTAATTTTCTTAACTGTTACTAAGTCCGCTTCCATATCCTTATTATAATTTCCCATACCAGCTAGGTCTCCCTTGGCTGGTCTCATTGATTTCTTAACATCATCAAGAGCAACTTCAGGATATTTAGGGATTTTTACAATAGAAGGGAAAGGCGACAAACTCCATAAAGACAATACATTGTAGCGGTTTAAAGCCATTCTATCTAGAAATTCAGTCCAGAAATCAAATTCCCACATATGTTCTATATTGTGAAAGGCAGAATCTGATGCATCTGAATAACTAGGGGTCCTTACATCAAGAGGAATGTTGAATTTGATCCCTCTTTTCTTTATATAAGGTGTGACCTCTCTATCAGCAATGCCTTCTATTCCATTATGGTGGCTGATTTCTTTTTCAAGATCTAATATTCCATACATGAAGCCAGCCTCTTCAGATGCATAAATAGTAATTGTGTCATCTAAACAATTCCTTTTATATCCTTGAGGCTCGATTCCTTTTTCACTTTTAAGTTTTAAATTTACTGTTCCATCAATACTTTTAGAAGTTTGCCCTAGAATATAATCTAAAGCAAACTTCACTGATTCAGTAATATCTATTTCATTATTAATTAAATTGATAAGCATAATTTATCCACCATTTAGTCTAATCTTCTTAATGTATCATCTGCTTCAAATCCTAAATTCTTATAATGATCACTTCTTGTTACAATATCATCTTCTAATTGCATTTTAGCAAACTTAATTACATCTTCTGCAACATCTCTTGGTATTACAAGAACACCATCATCATCTGCACAGATGATATCTCCTTCTCTTACTGTAACTCCAGCACAGTTAATTGGTTCACCAATACTACCTCTTGTTACACGGCCGTATGCATGTGTGAAAGTTCTTCTTGTACAAAATACAGGAGAGTTTTGAAGATTTGTTTCATAAGAGTCACGACAACCACCATCTATAATAAAACCTTCAACACCACGTCTCATCATATTCATGGAAATCTCAGAACCCCAAACACCTCCACGGATACTACCCATATCTAAGGCAATAACCATATCTTTAGCATTTTCTTCTGTTACAGTGTCAACAAAGTTGTATATATCATTACAACCTTTACCTAACTCTTCTCTCCATTCTTCTATTGTTTCACACGCCTTAACTCTATCTTGTTTTGGTAATAACTTAACAGTATGTGCAAAACCTTTGAACTCAATTCCTGGGCGAAGAGGTTTCATTTTCTCATCCATAGTGCCTTTATCTACTAAACCTAAAGCATCCATAGCATCAGATAAATCTGCATTTCTGTACTTTCTTAATTCTTTAATTAATTCTTGGTTTGTCATAATTATCTTCCTTTCATGTCATGCTTCTTTATATTGTAATTAGATCATTGTTGTCTTTTTTATCCCTTTACTGCTCCCGCTGTCAATCCTTCTATAAAGTATCGGTTGAACATTAAATATACCAAGACCATAGGTACAATTGCTATAGATGTTCCCGCAAGCATTAAGTTCCATGAGGAAGCTGCGGCTCCCGATCCCTTTAGATTCATAATCCCAACAACCAGTGGCATTCTCTTTGGATTAGATAAGGTAAATACCATTGGCATAAGATAATCATTCCAAGCAAATCTAAATTCTAAAATTGCTAAGGTTGCAACTAGAGGTTTTAATAAAGGGAAGATAATACTTCTATATATTTGGAAAAAGGTACATCCATCTACTTTAGCCGACTCATCAATTTCTGGTGATATAGTACGAATATATGCTCTTGCCACAAATAAATTAGTAACATTCATACCTAATACCCTGATGATGATAACACCCCATAAAGATTTGTTTATTCCAAAAACTTTTGCAATCATAAGTTGAGGATATAAGGTCAAACTACCCAAAGAAACAAACATTGAGGATATTACCATTGCAAAGATTACATTCTTAAGCTTGAACTCTCCTCGCTCAAATACATAAGCAGCAATAGTACTAGTGAAAATAGTTCCTACCACAATAAAGAATGATAAAAATAAGGAGTTAAAAGTATATTGCTTAAAATTAGCGAGCTCCCATGCTTGTTGGTAGTTTTCCATTACAAACTTTGAAGGTATGATTGAGTTTCCGCCTACCAAAAGCTCCATATTACTTTTAAAGGAGCCTAAAAATGTATATAATAAAGGAAATATCGTGATGACTAATGTGCTTAAAAGCAAAGTATATATAATGATATTTCCACTTAATTTCTTAATTTTACGTTTTTGCATCACGCATCTCCCTTCTTAAAAGCTGTTACCAAGTTTTTTTGTGGATCTCATGTAAATAAATGAGGTTAGAGCAAGTATAACTGCTGTTACAAGGGCCATTGAGGATGCATAGCCAATCTCTATTGCTCTTCCATCATATCCAAAAAAGTACTTAAACACATAGGTCATTACTACTTCTGTTTTTCCTCCTGGCTGACCATTAGTTGTTGATAATACAATGTCTGCCATCTTCATACTACCTACAATTGCATTAAGTAATACAACTTGAAAAGTAGGTCCAATCATCGGTAAGGTAATTTTGAAAAACCTTTGAATTGCATTTGCTCCATCTAAATCCGCACATTCATATAATTCTTGTGGTACACTTTGAAGTGCCATTAAGAAGAAAATCATATTAATACCAAAGTTGTTCCATACCGAAGCAAATCCTATAACGAATAATGCCGTTCCTTTTTGTGAAAACCAACTGATTGGTTGACTTATTACTCCTGCAGTTTGCAAAATACCATTAACCGTTCCATTAAAGGACGCAAACATCAGTGAAAATATTAGACCGGATATTGCGGCACTAATAACTGTGGGCATGAAAAATGTAATTCTAAAAATTCCTGTTCCTTTTCGCCCTCTATTTAATAACACAGCTAGTAAAAGTGCCAAGGGTATTTCCACGGCAAGTTTACCGAATGTTAGTATAAACGTATTGAGTATTGAGTTCCAATAAGCGCTGTCAGAAAATAAGCGAGAAAAATTCGCCATCCCTATAAATGTTTCTCTAAAACCATTGGAGTTATAGAAAGCATAGCGCAAAATATATAAAATCGGCACGTATGTGAATAGTAGGAACCCGACTAACATAGGAGCCAGCATTAGAACTGCTTGTGTTGAATCTTTTTTTATCCAACGCGTATTACTTTCATTATTTCTTTTATTAACCTTCACTGCCTATCTCCTTCTATTATCCATCGTTAAGAGTTTCATTTAGTAACCCTTATTCACTTCTGACATAATTTTTAGCTGCTTATATTTGCCCCGACTCTTTTTTGTCTATTGTCTTTTGAGGGGGGGGGAGTAAGTAGTCAGGGCAAAACAGCTAGTCATCTTCTGTCATTCCATTGATGTCTCTATATTAATATTCTGAATGTCTGGGGATTAAAAATTAATTTGTTCTTTCAACTGTAACGCCTTCTGAAAGTTCATATAAATCAATCATATCTTGATCCAATTCGCCTAGAGCCTTATTATACTTTTCATCTATTGCTCCCATTACTGCATCAACATCATTTAAAGCTGGGTCTGTCCACATGTTTGCAATAGCTTCACGGTATGTTTCACCTTCAAACTGAATTAATGTATCAGGTACCGGTGCCATAGGGAATATCTCGTCAAAGTTAGCAAATTCTGAGAAGTTCTTCATATCAGGTTCTTTAGTTGCTAAAGCAATTGCTTCGCTTCTAATAGGGATATATAATCCTTCTTCATACATTTGCGCTGCATTTTCGTCAGCATAAAAGAATTCAAGAACTTTTAATACTTTTTCTGGATGTTCTTCTGCTCTTTTTCCTGCCATTAATAAGTTAGTAGGTTGACCAAATGCTTTATATGGTGGTGTTTCTTCACCAAAAGTAGGAATCTCTATAACTTCCCAATCGATTTGTGCTGGGAATTGTTCATTGTATACGGCAACATCAAAGCTTGCTGCACCCATCATTCCTATAGTACCTGCTGAAAATTGTGCTCTTAGCATATCTGCATCTAATGTCTCGAATCCAGGGATAACAGAACCATCTGCTACCATTTGGTCTATTGCCTTAATCATAGGGTTATAGTCTGAGTAAGCAAATTGCTTCTTAGCATAATCATATCCATAATGACCTATATTTTGTCCACCACCCATTGTGTAAAATGAGGATATAGTCCATTGAGCACTTGGTGCAATACCAAATCCATATGCTTTTCCGCCTGATGCTTCAGTAATAATTTTAGAAACTGCTACAACTTCATCCCATGTTTTTGGATAGTCAGCTTCTGAAAGTCCAGATGCTTCAAACAGGTCTTTGTTTACTACAAAGCCATATGTTGTTAGGTTGAATGGTAAAGTATAAGTCTTTCCATTAAATACTTGAGCCTGATTTGAAAGCAAATCAGAGTATCTTTCTAACAAATCTTCACTTCCTGGTAAGTCATCTATTGCCACTAAATAATCTGAATCTATAAATTCTTGTATATACTTTGAGTCGGCTCTAAATAAATCCGGAGCTTCATCAGCTTGTACTGCAATTTTTATTGTGTCTGTATAGTTATCTCCGTATACAGTGTACTCAATATTTATTCCAAGCTCCTTACCAACTGTATTGTTAAACTCTTCAATTTGTTCGTCTCTAAGTGTCTTTTCATGGGCATTATCAGTCCAAACTTTAATTGTTTCCATTTCAACTGGTTCAGCGTCATCTGCAGTGTCATCATTTTCTTCTGTTGTCTCTTCACCAGCATTATTATCTTTCTTATCTTCTTCATCGTCCTTATTTCCACATGCTACTAAAGAAGATGCAAGTAAAACAACACATACTAGTAAAACTAAAAACTTGCTTAACCTTTTCATTCTGTCTGTTCCCTCCATAAGTAAATTATTTTTGTTACTGACTATATTATAGTATGCCTTTAGGTTTTGCGTAAGATTGAACTTTTATACAACCGTAAAACATTTTTACATTATTTTTTGTCTTATTATCTCTAAAAGTTGTAGATAATAATCTTTTTTATAAAAATCAATAAAAAATACGGCCTGCAAAAATGCATGCCGTACTTTTTATTATTTATTATTCT
>CAZOGN010000024.1:0-25717 GCA_964579655.1 uncultured Lachnospiraceae bacterium | reverse complement strand
TACGTAGCTGACAAGTACTAATAGGTCGAAAGCTTGACCAAAGAAATAAAGTTGCCTTGCAACTAGATATAATAAGCATGCTTTGCATGCGTTGGCTTTTATCAGTGTATAGTTATTGTCAAGATGGCCCAGTGGCTCAGTTGGTTAGAGCGCCGCCCTGTCACGGCGGAGGTCGAGGGTTCGAGTCCCTTCTGGGTCGCTAGTAAACGCTGTAAAAGGCACAGCTTATTACAAATGCTATCTTTGGTAGCTATTGTGAAAGTTGCTTCACAGCAACTTCCATAAATATTAGATAATATTTTTGGGATCTTAGCTCAGCTGGGAGAGCACCTGCCTTACAAGCAGGGGGTCACAGGTTCGATCCCTGTAGGTCCCATTTAGTAATAAATATAATGCCGACGTGGCTCAATTGGCAGAGCAGCTGACTTGTAATCAGCAGGTTATCGGTTCAAGTCCGATCGTCGGCTTCATAGAGTAATAATAATTACTTCTATGAATTAATAATAAATATGGATGGATACCCAAGTGGCTAAAGGGGGCAGACTGTAAATCTGTTAGCTGATGCTTACGAAGGTTCGAATCCTTCTCCATCCATTATACTTACCATATAAGAAATAAGTCTTGGTAAGTTTTATATATTTGTTAAATCAAATATAATGACGCGGGGTGGAGCAGTATGGTAGCTCGTCGGGCTCATAACCCGAAGGTCAGAGGTTCAAATCCTCTCCCCGCTATTTTTTTCATTAGCCCAGATAGCTCAGTCGGTAGAGCAGAGGACTGAAAATCCTCGTGTCGCTGGTTCGATTCCGGCTCTGGGCATTTTTTATTTAAAAGAAATATGGGACATTAGCTCAGTCGGTAGAGCACTTGACTTTTAATCAAGCTGTCCCGGGTTCGAATCCCGGATGTCTCATTATAAAAAAATAATTTGAATTCTTGAATAAAAAGTATACAGAAATATAAAATTAGAAGTAATGGCTTCCGATTTTATATTTTTTTTATAAATAAGTATATATGGTAAAGAAGTTTTACAAATCACTATTTTTACCATATAAAATATTAGCACATCCATAGGTTTTAATATGATATTATGATATAATAAAGATATCTGAGGTTAAAAACAATACAAGGAGGAATTCAATGAACAATATTGATGATTTGGCGGTTAATGCCATCAGAATATTATCAGCAGATCAAGTACAAAAAGCTAATTCAGGACATCCGGGACTACCATTAGGGGCAGCACCTATGGCATATGAATTATTTGCAAACCATTTGAAACATAATCCTAGTAATCCAAATTGGGCAGATAGAGATAGATTTATATTATCAGCGGGACATGGTTCAGCAATGATATATTCCATATTACATTTATTTGGATATGGAGATTTATCTATAGAAGATTTAAAACAATTTAGACAGATTGGATCACTAACACCTGGTCACCCAGAATATAGGGATACAGCAGGAGTTGAAGCAACAACAGGACCATTAGGAGCAGGAATGGCAATGGCTGTTGGAATGGCAATGGCAGAGGAACACTTAGCAGCTACATTTAACAAAGAAGGATATTCTATAGTTGACCATTACACATTTGCACTTGGTGGAGACGGATGTATGATGGAAGGGATTTCATCAGAAGCATTTTCATTAGCAGGAACTTTAGGTTTAGACAAGCTAATTGTTTTATATGATTCAAATAAAATTACCATAGAAGGTGGAACAGACCTTGCGTTTACAGAAAATGTAGAGAAACGACTAGAAGCATACGGCTTCCAAACAATAGTTGTTGAAGATGGAAATGATTTGAGTGCTATTGGTAAAGCAATTGAATTAGCAAAACAAGACAAAGAAAGACCAAGTTTTATTACAATAAAAACAAAGATTGGGTATGGTTCAGCTAAGGAAGGTATGGCAAGTGCTCATGGTGAACCACTAGGAGATGATAATGTTGCAGGCTTACGTAAGAAATTAGAATGGCCTTCTACAGAATCATTTGAAGTACCTAACGAAGTATACGAACATTACCAATCTATAGGCAATGAGAATTCAAAAAAAGAAGAAGAATGGAATGCTTTATTTAAAGAATATTGTGACAAGTACCCTAAGATGAAAGAATTATGGGATAAACATCACGATGAAGATATTGCTAAGGATTTAATTGAAGATGAAGAATTCTGGGCTTATTCAGATAAAGCAGAAGCAACAAGAAGTGTTTCTGGTAATATAATTAATAGAATAAAAGATATTGTTCCTGGCTTGATAGGAGGCTCTGCAGACTTAGCTCCATCAACTAAGACTTATATGAATGATGAGGGTGATTTTGGCAAAGATAATTATGCAGGAAGAAACCTTCGTTTTGGAGTAAGAGAACTAGCCATGGCTGGAATGGGAAGTGGTTTAGCACTTCATGGAGGGTTAAGACCTTATGTTTCAACATTTTTCGTGTTTAGCGATTATATGAAACCTATGGCAAGATTAGCTGCTATAATGAGAATTCCTGTAACCTATGTTTTAACTCATGATAGTATTGGAGTTGGCGAAGATGGTCCAACCCATCAACCGATTGAACAACTAAGTATGTTACGTTCTACTCCAAATATTACAGTTTTTCGTCCAGCAGATGCTACAGAAACTATTGCAGCTTGGTACTATGCAATTACATCTACAAGAACACCTACTGTTTTAGCTTTAAGTCGTCAAAACCTATCTCAACTTGAAGGTTCAAGCAAGGAAGCTCTAAAAGGTGGATATGTTGTAGATGACTCTAAGAAAGAAACACCTGATGCCATAATTATTGCAACAGGATCAGAAGTAGAACTTGCAATTGCATCCAAAAAACAACTAGAAACAGAAGGAATAGACGCAAGAGTAGTAAGCATGCCTTCTATGGATCTTTTTGAAAAGCAGTCTAAAGAATACAAGGAAGAAATCCTACCAAAGGCTGTAAGATCAAGAGTTGTTATTGAAGCAGCATCAGATTTTGGGTGGGGTAAATATATAGGACTAGATGGTGCATATATAAATATGGATTCATTTGGTGCATCAGGACCTGCAGATAAGGTTTTTGAAAAGTTTGGATTTACAGTAGATAATGTAGTAAAGACAGTTAAATCTGTACTATAATTAGTATATATTATAAGATGATTATTTAATTCAAAACTAGACCTCTTTTGACATAAGATTTAAGTTATGTCAAAAGAGGTTTATTATATTTTATAAGAAAATATAATTTAAGCATTAAAAGTATTAAGAATTTATAAAAATATAAAAATTCAAGGATTGTTCATAAATTAGTGATATAATCTAAAAGGTAAGGTAATTATCACATCTTATTAGTAAAAAGCCACAATAAGATTTTACTTTATAAGGAGGATGCAATGAATTTACCCCAAAGGCACAGTGATCTTAAGGATTTAAAAAAGGTTATGTTTTTATATGATTCGGCACTAAAAGAAGTAGAAACAAAGATAGAAATATTAAACAATGAATTTAAAATGGCTCATAAATATAATCCAATAGAACATATAGCTTCACGTATTAAGACACCACAGAGTATTGCAAAAAAACTTAGGCACAATAATAAAGAATATACAATTGAGAATGTTATAAAACAAATAAATGATATTGCAGGAATTCGAATAATTTGTTCTTTTAAATCTGACATTTTTCGAATAGCAGATTCGATTTCAAAACAAAATGATGTAACAGTACTTAAGATTAAGGATTATATTACAAATCCTAAATCTAATGGGTATTCTAGTTATCATATGATTATATCTGTACCAATTTATCTTACAAATACAGTAGTTGATACAAAAGTAGAAATACAAATTAGAACTATAGCTATGGATTACTGGGCAAGTTTAGAACATAAGATTTATTATAAGTTTGAAGGAAATGCTCCTATGAATATTCGAGAAGAATTAAGGGAATGTGCAGATGTTGTAGCTTATTTAGATGAAAAGATGTTATCAATAAATGAAAAAATTGAACGTTATAATAATTCGTTAGATAGGGAGTCAGACAAAGAAAGTTTACTTGAAATTAATATGAAAGAATCTTTTGGACATGTTTTAGAAGAAGACTTTAATGTTGATTCTGAACATGAAGTATATAAAGATTATCCATATATAATAGAAAACAAAAAGGCTCCAATAAACGAAAAGAAAGATAGTAAGATACTAAATTTCTTTAAATTAAAGACAGACTAAAACTAGTTGTTTATTAGGCGATAAATTATAGAAAAAAAGACTGCAGATAAAATCATTTTTATTAAAGGAAACTATCCACAGTCTTATTATGTATTATTTATTTCAAGTTAACATCTTTTAATAAATCAGCAAGGCTTGTAGAAGCCTCTTGATTAGAAGAAAACTCTCTTGGTCCATCGTTAGGATTAACAATTGCTTCATCATTACTTTCAACAGCCTTAATACTTAAATTAAGTTTGCCATCTTTAATATCTAGAACCTTAACTTTAACCTCTTGACCTTCTTTAACTACCTCACTTGGAGATTTAATGAATTTCTTTGAAAGTTGGGATATATGAACTAAACCTGAAAGGTTATCATCAATTTTAACAAAGGCACCATAAGGCACAAGGCTATCTACTGTAGCATCAAGAATCATACCTTTTTCTAGATTTTTAAGCATATTTGCCTGCTTGCCTTTTCTTTTATCCAACTCAACTTGCTTACTTGAGAGGACAAGTTTGTTCTTATCTTGTTCCACAGTTATTACAATAGCTTCAACCTCTTTATCCTTCCATTCATCAAGGTTTTCAACATAATTAATTGAAAGTTGAGAGGCAGGGATAAATCCTCTAATGCCTTCAAGATAAGTTATAACTCCACCTTTAACACTTTGAGAAATTTTTGTCTTAAGGACAGTCTTTTCATCCATAAGTTTATTTAATTTTTCCCAAGCAAGAACAAAATCCGCTTGCTTTTTTGAGAGAAGAATATTTCCCTCACCATCATCATCATTTACTACCTTTGCATTGATGGATTCCCCAATTGTAATATCATCTAATAGAGAAAATGAAGGGTTATTACTGTATTCATTTGCTTTAATTATTCCTTCAGCATATGAACCAAGATCTAAAGTTACCTCAGTATCTGATACACCTACTATAGTAGCCTTAATTATATCTCCAATATTAACCTTATGAAACGATTTTTCTATTTGATCTTCAAATTCATCCATTGAAGGTATAGTTTCATTTTCAATTTCACTTTGTTGTTTCTCACTCATGTTATACTCCAATCTGTGACAAATGCACATGTTTTTTATTATCATTAATATTATAGCATAGTTGGATTTTTACACAAGTTAGGAAAGCTATATTAATTAAAGTAAATTATACATATATAACGGGCAATGATATGAATTATTTAAGGGATTCTTGAGTAAGCAATGGAAAAATGATAAGATAATATATACAGGTATTAGACTAATAGAGATGAGGTAAAGATGCTAAAACAAAAAAAGTCATTCTTTCTTTTATTAACTCCGGTATCAATAATAATATTGTTATTAGTTAGAAATAATAGTTGGATTGCGGAATATATATTTGCCCAAGGTGTATATAAGCTTTTAGCACAATTAATTAGCAATATAACAGGCTTGATTCCGTTTTCTCTTATGGAACTATTCATATACATAACAATAATATTAAGTATTAGCCTACTTGTATACATAGTAAGAATTATATTTTCTAGAAATAAAGATAAAGGAAATAAATCTCTAAATTTACTTATAAATATTAGCTGTGTTTTTAGTGTTTTATTATTTTTATTTACAATCTTTGCAGGGACAAATTATTACAGATATTCATTTTCAGAGATTAATAATATAAAGGTAGAAGAATCAAGTATAGAAGAACTTTACAAGTTAAACTTGTATTTAGTAGAGCAAGCTTCTACTATAAGAGAAGAATTAGAACTTAATCAAGATCATATTAATGAAATGGGGATATTAGAGGCAGATAACATTAGTTGGTTGGAACTTACTAATTCAGTTGAAGATGCTTATATAAATTTATCTGAGAACTATCCTACACTAGGAGGAAGTTTTGGTCGTGCCAAGCCAGTTTTATATTCAAAGTTCATGTCTAGGATGGAAATCACAGGTATATTTTGGCCTTTTTCCTTAGAGGCTAATATTAATATTCATGTTCCGGATTATACAATTCCTGCGACAATTGCACATGAAATGGCCCACCAAAGGGGATTTATGAGAGAAGATGAGGCTAATTACATAGCATATCTTGCCTGTATTCATTCTGAGGATTTATTGCTTCAATATAGTGGTACAATGCTTGCTTTAACTCAAGCAGGCAATGCTTTATATAAAGAAGATCCTGACCTTTATTACGAAACTAGAAGTTACTTTTATGAGGGAATGCATGTCGACTTAAGAGACAAATCAAATTATTGGAGTCAATTTGATAACACGGTAATAAGCACAGCATCAACGAAAATGAATGATACATATCTAAAAGTAAATAATCAAAAAGACGGTGTAAAAAGTTATGGAAGAATGGTGGACTTGCTTTTAGCGGGACTTAAGGCTGAGTATTTATAGTATACAGATAAGCTCTTCCGTTTTTTCCAATTCTTTTTATAGCTCCAATATGGTTTAGAATATGTAAACAAAGTCCTGCATTTCGTTGGTTAATTTTTGCTACACTTTTATAGTCGCTAACTGTAAACTCATCAGGCAGGCCAGAAGGTAGAAAGTTTTTATAATCGTCTATAGAATTAATTTGAATTTCATTTATAAGTTTTTTTGGAATTCTGTCACATTTTGTTGCACCTTTTTTTTGATCCTTGCTCCAGCCGTCCAGAAGACGATATTCATCCATATCCATTAAAATTATATGTAGTTTTATATTTGGATGGGCAAGAAAAAACTTGATTTTATATAGTTCGCGAAAGACATCATGGGGGTTTCCTCTTTTCGGAGACTTACGAGGTTGATTTATTTCTCCAGTATCCTTGTGAATCCAATAAATGTTTTTAACATGGGCAATAGGATAAACTATAGTTACAGGATGTAAGTCTAGTAAAATACTTAATTTTTTTCTTAGCTGATTAAAATTTGATGTTTGAATCTCTATTATTCCTTTTTCATTTACTATATCAGCATAAAAACTTTCAACTTTTATTTCATGAAAAGAAGGATCAGGTTCTATATAGTTTTTAACAACGGCATGGACAGTTTTTTCTTTAAGTGTTCCTATTTGGGAAGAGTCACCTATGACACCATCTCTTTCGATGGCATTATTGAGTATAGATTTACAAGCTTCATTAAATAATAATTCATTCATTATATATAGTCCTTTTTATTTATATATTTAGTATTATTAATAAATACCATAGTATGTATAGGACTTTAAGTCAAGATAACAAATTATAGAAGGAGACCATATGAAGGAAAATAGAATAAGTAAAGAATTATTGAATTTTATAGATAAAGGAACAACACCTTATCATACAGTTAAAGAAGGCAAAAAAGTATTAGAAGAGGCAAACTTTACTGAACTTAATATAAGGGATGGCTGGGATTTAAAGCCTGGAGGGGCTTACTATGTTTCCCTTTATGAAACATCTTTATTTGCATTTACTATCGGGAATGAATGGGATAAAGGACAAAACCTGAGGATAGGAGTGGCTCATACAGATTGTCCGGGATTTCGTATAAAAGCAAGTGGAGAGATGATTTCAAATGATTACTTAAAGTTAAATACAGAAGTATATGGAGGACCAATAATAAATACTTGGTTTGATAGGCCTCTTTCAATAGCTGGGAGAGTCGCAATTAAAAGTGAAGATCCCTTTCATCCAAAAATGAAGATATTTGATATAAAAGAGCCTGTTCTTACAATACCAAATTTGCCAATACACCTTAATAAAGATATAAATAAAGGAATTGAATTAAATAGACAAATTGATACAATTCCGCTTTTTTCAATGCAAGGAAAAGAGACAAATAAAAAAGGATTTTTAAAAGAATATATTGGAGAGAAACTTGATATAAAGCCAGATGATATCTTAGATTATGATATACATATATATAATGCTGAGGAAGGAACAGAACTTGGCATGAAAAAAGAATTTATCTCTGCTCCGAGATTAGATAATTTAACTTCCGTTTTAGCTTTATTAAAAGCGATTATTAATGGGAGGAGAAATGAAGGAATCAACCTAATAGCTCTTTATGATAATGAAGAAGTAGGCAGTAGAAGTAAGCAAGGTGGAGACTCAAGCACACTTAATTTGATGATTGAAAAGATTTATCGTGGGCTTGCTAAAAGTGAAGGAGAAAAATTATTTGAAACTTTAGTAGATAGTTTGATGATTTCTGTAGATGTAGCTCATGCTCTTCATCCTAATAGGCCTGAAAAGTTTGATCCAATTAATCATGCTAAATTAAACCAAGGTATAGTAATAAAAATGGATAGTAATCAAAAGTATACTTATGACACGGAAGCTGTGGCAATTATTCAACAAATCTGCGAAAAAGCAGAAGTTAAATACCAGAAGTTTGTAAACAGGTCAGATGTAATAGGGGGCAGCACCTTAGGATCAATTATTTCATCATGGATTCCAATGAAGACTGTTGATTTAGGAGTTCCTTTACTTGCTATGCATTCTGCTAAGGAAACCATGGGGAAAACAGATCAGTTATATTTAGAAAGACTACTTTCAACATTTTTCCTCTTGGAATAAAAGAAATATTACTAAAAAATTAAAATAAAGGTTTAATATATTGACAAAATGTACAAGGAATGATAATATTATATTTACGTAGTAGGGAGAAGTTTCCCTCTAGGGGAGAAGACACGTGGGGGACGTGAGAGCAAAACTTTTATAAGATAAGGCTAACTAATGGAATGTGTTTTAACGGCACATATTTAGTTAGTCTTATTTTTATTTAATCTAATTTTTTTTTGTTCCTTGTCGAAAGATATAATAACAATCTTGAAAAAAACTTATGTTTTTTAATTTTAAGGCAAGGAAGGAATTCCATGAATACGTCAAGTATAAATAACAACATTAATTTAATAGATAAGAAAGAAAAACAGATTGATATTACCAATGCTAATGTTAGCCTAACAAAGCAGGGTACTATCAATAAAAGTCATGGAAGAAAAATAAATAATATTGACTTTAGGAAAAAAGATCTTGTATATTCCCCAAAGAATTTGACCGATCCCTATATTAAAAAGGAAGACAAGAACGAAGAAGTAAAAGATAGTACTTTGGAAAAATGGGAGACACTAAGTCAGAGATTTGCAATAGAGGATCTAGAATTATTATCAAAGGAAGGTATAGATTATAAGGAATATGATGTAGACCAACTTGATAAAACTATTGAAAGAATAAAAGAAGAAAGGTCTATTAAGAAAGAAAACCTTGAAGATCAAGTAGAAGCTAACAAAGAAAAAATAAATATGGTAAGAAGCAGTTATGGCGGAACTAAATTAGATAAAAAAATAATTCAAAGACTAGAAGATAATGGACTTGCTATTACAAAAGGCAATATTGCAAAAGTATCTAATGCCTTAGAAAAGGCTGTTTTTTTAGAAAACTTGTCTGATCAGGCTATGTCTTATTTAACATCTTATGATATGCCTCTAACAATTGAAAATATATATAAGGGAATGCATATAAGCTATGATAACAAGCAAAACACAGATACACAGAGCGATAGTTATAGCGATTTTGAAAGTATAGAAAAACAAGTATTTAAAATAATAGACGATTCAGGACTTGAAGTAAATGAAGAAAATATAGACAATGCTAAATGGCTCTTAGAAAATGATATTCCAATTACAGAAAAAAGTCTTTGGAAGCTTAAAGATTTAAAAACAATAAAAAATGAAATGACTCAAGATGAAATATTAGATAGAATAGTAAGTAATATTGAAGAAGGAATACCACTAGAAAAAACCAATTTAACTTTAGTTTCTTATAACAGATTAGATGATATTATTGATGAATTTCAAAAGATAGATAATTCACCCTTGGATATTGCTACTATTTCATTAAGAAGAAATCTTGAAGAAATTCGTTTAAAACTAACTGTTTCATCAGCTAAGCAACTTATAAAAAATGGTTTTAATCTTGAAACAGACAAATTAAGCCGAATTGTTGATGGTTTAAGAGAAATAGAAAATAAATATTACAAAGACTTACTAGAAGAACAAAGCCTTCCTGTTACTTCAGACAAGGTTAGTTCTTTAAAGACCATGTTAACAAGCTTAGAGGAACTAAGGAGTATGCCAGCTGCAATATTAGGAAGCACATTAACTTCTATGGAAACTCAAACGGTTATAGGCTTAATAGAAGAAGGAAATAATCATATTGCTAATAGGCAACTGGCAAACAAGACATATGAAACAATAATGACCAAACCTGATAGATATTATGGAGATAAAATAGAAAAAGCATTTAGTAACATAGATGATATTTTAGCAGATTTAGAGTTAGAAACAAATGAAGCAAACCAAAGAGCAGTTAGAATATTGGGATATAACTCCATGGAGATAACAAGAGAAAGCATAATGTCTATTAAGACTTACGATAATCAGATTGATTATATGATGAATAATTTATCACCTTCAACAGTTGTAAAGTTTATTAAAAAAGGCTTAAACCCCTTCGATATGGCTATTACAGATGTAAACAAAGAAATAAAAGATGAAAGATTAAATACAGAATTATCAGAGGACGACAAATTTAGCAAGTATTTATGGAAGCTTGAAAAAAACCAAGACATTTTAGAAAATGAAAAGGAATCTTATATTGGATTTTATAGATTAATACATCAACTTAATAAAAATGGTGAAGCGGCTCTTGGAGCAGTTATACAAGCAGGACAGGAAGTTACACTAAGTAATTTACTAACAGCAATGAGAACAAGAGGCAATGGAGGGATAGACTTAATAATTGATAAGGAGTTTGGTGCTTTAGAAGACTTTAACAAGGGAACAAAAGATATAGATGTACAAATTAATGAAGGTTTTATTGATAATATTTTTGAAGAAATATCACCTGAAAAGATTCATTCCTTAGAAGGTAAAGAAATCTATGATATGTCCATTGAGCAGCTAGGTGAGAAATTAAGGCAAGCAAAGAATAAGGGAAGTTTAGATAAAGATTATTTTTCAGAACAGATAAGAGAGATTCAAGATCTTGTTGAAAACAATCCAGATATTATTAAATACTTAGAGAGTCTAGAAATGCCTGTAAATATTAATAATATAAGGGCGGCATCAGAACAACTAAGCCAAGATCAGAACCTGTACAAATTACTTAAAGATATTAGTAAAGATAGTCAGCTATCAAACAATAGTACAATAAAGGAATTAGATGTTGAAGATATTTCTAAGCAGTTAATAAATAACTTTAATTCATATGACGACCTAAGTAGGGAGTATGAAAGCATAGAAAAACATATAAATGATATTTCTAAGCATTTATTTGAAAATGAAATCTTTTCTATAAAAGAAGCCCGAAGTATACAGAGAATAACTAGTGGCATATCTTTTGCAAAACTTTTATCAAAGAAGGAACATTATCAGATTCCAATTGTTAAGGGAGAATCAGTAACTAATGTTAATTTAACAATATTAAGAAATGAAGATGAAAAAGGAAGAATAAAGATTAATCTTTTCTCAGAAACATTAGGGTCAGTAGTAGCTAATTTTAAAGTTGAGAATAAAGAATTAACAGGCTTTATTAGTAGTAATAATATAGAAGGATTAGAGGCTTTAAAAGCTGCAGAAGATGAAATGATTGAGAGGCTTGAAGGACAAGGAGTAAGTTGTAGAAACATTTATTATTCTAACAATCAAGGAAATGCTATATACAATAACACAGAAGGACAAACAAAAGAAGACACCCAGACCTTATATAAGATTAGTAAAGAGATTTTGCTTCATATTGTAGACATGGAAACGGACAAATCATTTTAAAAGATAGGAGAGCGACATGAGAATTAATCATAATATACCATCATTAAAGGCAAATAGTTTATTAAGAAAAAACAACAGGGCATTAACTAAGAGTTTAGAAAGATTATCTTCAGGACTAAGGATAAATCATGCATCAGATGATGCAGCGGGAATGGCAATTTCTAACAAAATGAAAACACAGATTGAGGGATTAAATCAGGCATCTAGAAATGCAGCAGATGGTATTTCAGTTATACAAACGGCAGAAGGTGCTCTAAATGAAATAGGAGCAATATTATCACGTATGAGGGATTTAGCAGTGCAGGCAGCAACTGACACAAACACAGCTGATGACAGAGAAACAATAAGCATGGAAATTAACCAATTAAATGAAGAAATACAAAGAATTTCCGAAACTACAGAGTTTAATACAAAGACCCTTTTAAATGGAGACATTGATAATAAAACACACACAAGTAACTACAACATGAAAGTGATTTATATGTCTGATGGGGTATCAGTTGGGGACTATAATCTTGAAGTTTTAGCAGAGGCTACTAAAGGAGAAATCCAAGCTAGTGCAGTTTCAGAATTAGCAATCGAGGAGCAAAAAGGAACAATATATATTAACAATAAAGCTGTAGAGATTATACGTTCAGATGATTATACAAGTGTCTTAGAAAAAATACGAAGTACTTGTGAAGTGGTTGATATATCTGTTGAATCAATTTATGACCAAGATACAGACAGCAGACAAATGATTTTTACTAGCAATAATTTCGGTAAAAATGCAAAGATTGAAATAAAATCTGAAAATATTAAACTACTTAAGGCAATAGGTCTAGAGAATGAAACTACAAGTTCCCAAGGTATGGATGCCTCAGTAGAATTAAAAGGATTTCCATCATCTGCAACTGTTTTTGCAGATGGAGATATGATTTCTATTACAGATAAGGATGATTTTAAAATAAACTTACAATTAAGTTCAGGAACTGGACAAGGTGAAGCAAAACTTAGTGTCTTAGATGCAGGACCAATGCAGTTACAAATAGGGGCAAATGAAAGTCAAACTATGAGTATTCGAATTCCAAAGGTTGACCCTACGACTCTAGGAACCAAATTCTTAAACCTTAATACCAATGAGGGAGCTAATAAAGCAATTGCCGTATTGGACGAAGCGATTAACATGGTTACAAGTATTCGTTCAAGTCTTGGGGCGTATCAAAACAGACTAGACCTTTCTATAAATAATCTAGATACTTCTTCTGTAAATATGACAGAAGCCTTGTCTAGGATTGAAGATATAGATATGGCTGAAGAAATAGCAAGCTATACTCAAAAAGATGTTTTAACTCAAGCAGGAACAGCAATGATGTCTCAAGCAAATGCAAGGCCACAAACAATTTTATCCTTACTTCAAGGTTAAGAAGAGATTATTATATAAAATAATTTGTGGATTTCAAGAAAGGTAGGCTCATTAGTGTGAATAATAAACTAGCAAAAGAATATACAGGTAGGATTGTACAGGCATCAGCAACTGAATTAATAGTTATTATTTATGAACTTATAATAAAAGAAATTGAGCTAGCGAAAGAAGAATTCGAAGATGGCAATCAGGAGGGGTTTGTTAGATCTTTAAAAAGTGGACAGCTCTTCATATCACACTTGATGGAGTCTTTAGATTATCAATATAAGATGTCATATGATTTGCTAGGATTATATTTATATGTAAATAGAAACATAGTAAATGCTATATGTAAACTTAATCCTAAGGAATTAAAGAATTCTGAATCTATAATTAATAAACTTAAATTTGGTTTCGAAGGCATAAAAATTGAAGATAAATCTGGGACTGTTATGGCCAATGCTCAACAAGTTTATGCAGGGTTAACATATGGTAAAGGTAAATTAAATGAAGTTAATGTTGATCCTAAGGATTTTAATAGAGGATACAAGGCTTAGTATTAGGAAACAAAAGCATATGTGGCTAAAGGCAACATATGCTTTTGTTTCCTTCATGGAAAGTCAACTAAACCTTCCACGTCAGATTGATTCTTATCTATTTCTTTTACCTGTCTTAAAAGAAACTTATATCGTTTTTGCATGGCATTTAACTCATAAATATAACAATCAATCAAATCTGGATCAGATACACTTTCAAAGTTTGAATAAGCACTATCTAGTGCTATTTTGGTTTTTTCGATATCTACAAGTAATGAATCATATTCTGTTTTGTTTTTTTTAGGAAACAGCTTCATAAAGTATACTCCTTCTAAGTAATTATTATGATAAAAGGATTAATTTCTATATTATTAGTATAGTCTTGGTTTTTGTAGAATATACTACAATAGTTAGAAAAGTCTACCTTTATAATTATAAACGGGAGGATTAGGAATGAGTCCAAACTTTGAAAGCAAAGTATTTATAGTAATTATTATAATTAGTGTAGTATTATTATTGATTAGTTTTATAAAACAAAGATTTGATTTAATTGTTAACTTTGCTTTAAGAATTGTAGCGGGTTTATTAGGTATCTATATACTAAACATAGTACTAGGAAATTTTTCTATAGATATGACTGTGGGTTTAAATGGACTAACAGCTTTAACAGTAGGACTATTAGGTTTGCCAGGATTTGTTTTACTATATGCCCTATCAGCTTATTTTTCATCAATGTGCATATAAAACAATAAGATTTTTGGATGGAATGACAAAAATTAGATTTTATTGGAATTTATGTTGACAAAGAAGGTCAATCCATTGTAAGATAGTTTCATCTCAATAAGGGAGGTGAGTTACATTTACTTAAAATTGTGTAGCCTTTCTTTCATAATACTTCTAGGGGTTTTCCAAGATATAAGATCTTTTAAAATCAGGAATTATACAATTATAATAGGGCTCACAACAGGTATTCTGTTTAGTGTAAAAGAAGTTGGACTTAAGGAAATTTATATTTTTCTAATTGCAATGATTATACCAGTTATTATTTTATTTCCACTTTTTTTATTTAAGGTACTGGGTGCGGGTGATATAAAGTTATTTTCTGTAGTTGGTTGTTATTTAGGTATATCAACGGTTATTCAAGTGATTATCATTTCTTTTTTTACTGGAGCAATTCTCTCAACTTTTTATATTATAAGAACAAAGTCTTTATACAAAAGAATCTCACATTTTAAAGAATATATATCTAAAATCAAAGAAGAGTATCGAGAATCTCTAACAGCAGGTAAAATCAGCATTACTAATCTAAAAATAATTCCATATTATCAAAAAGAAGAAGACAAAGCAGAAGGTGTCATACATTTCTCAATAGCTATATTCTTAGCCTATATTATTATGTTAATATTCCATTATTTTAAAAGTTATTAGAAACTAGAAGTATATAAGAAAAACCAATTATAAGAAGGAGAGTGGTAATAGTTGGGCTTAAGCTTAGGTATATTTGATTCCGACGTTCAATACTCCAGTAAATTAATGGGGTATATAAAAAGACGGCATAAAACTATTAAAAAAATAAGAATTTTTACTAACAAAACAATATTATATGATTATCTTTTAGATAATCATATAGATGTCCTACTTATAAGCGAGGATAAATTAGATGAAGGCATTGAGCATAATAATATTGGGCACATTTGTATTCTTTCAGAAGAGACTTATGTTTCGGAAGATAGTGATGAGAAGATTATATATAAATTTCAATCTGCAGAACAAATTATTATTGACCTGTTCGAATTTTTCCCAGAACTAGGTGATAGTAACAACTTTTGTTATCCTAATAAGGTTAAGTTTATTACTATATTTTCTTTGAATGAAAACTTTACTAAAGACAACTTTGCGCTTAATTTAGCAAATCACTATGGAACAAAAAAGAAAACCTTATTTATAGACTTTAATTTGCTACATGTAAAAGGCATATTGCCTAATGTAGAATCTGATAAAAACCTTTCTGAATTTCTATATTATCTTAAAGTACAAACCCCTAATATATTAGCAAAGATGATTGAACAAATACAAGTACTAAATAATTTTGATTATTTACATGGAGTTACATTTGGCCTAGATCTTTATGACCTTACTGAGAAAGATTTAGAAATGTGGATGAGGAAATTAAAAGCTTCTGATTATGAAGTTGTTATATTTAATGTGGGTTGTTTTTTTTCAACAACTCTAGAACTTTTCAGAAAAAGTAATGAATTATTTCTTATAAGTAGAAATAACGTATGGGAGCATAGTTTATATGACAACTTAAAAGAACAACTAATATGGACAGGTTATGAAGATGTAATTGACATGATAAAAGTAGTTAACATAGCTAATGAAGCCCCTGAAACTGTCTATGAACAAGAGAATAATTATGTATTTACAAAAAGGTGGGGAGATATAGTAGAATCCTATGCAGCAATTAATTGAAGAAATAAAAAAAGAAGTAATCAATCATTTGGATATTTATAGGGAATATGAGGATGAAGAAATAGTTGAAATAATTGATGACATTATAATAACTAGAAGTAAATCAAGATATGTTAGCATAGAAGACAAAAGGCATATTCAAAAAACTATTTTTAATTCTATTAGGAGATATGATATTCTACAAGATTTAATCGAAGATTCAGACATTACAGAGATAATGATTAATGGCTACGACAATATATTTTTTGAAAAAAAAGGTTGCATTATGGCATGGAGCGAAAAATTTGAATCAGATAAAAAACTAGAAGATATTATACAACAAATTGTATCCAGATCTAACAGGATAGTAAATGAGAGCAATCCAATTGTTGACGCTAGGCTTGAAGATGGTTCAAGAGTAAACATTGTATTGCCTCCAGTTTCTTTAAGCGGGCCAGTGGTTACCATAAGGAAGTTCCCAGAAGAGCCTATTTCTATTAAAGATTTGATTAGCTTTACTTCACTAACAAAAGAATTAGCAGTTTTTCTTGAAAAACTAGTAATAGCGGGTTATAACATTTTCATATCTGGTGGTACAGGTTCTGGAAAAACAACATTTCTTAATGTTCTCTCGAATTTTATTCCAACAGATGAAAGGGTTATTACCATTGAAGACTCTGCAGAACTTCAAATACGAAACATTAAGAACTTGGTCAGTTTAGAAGTTAGAAATGCAAATATTGAAGGCAAAAATGAGATTTCTATTAGAGATTTAATCAAAAGTAGCTTACGTATGAGACCAGATAGAATAGTTGTAGGTGAGGTTAGGGATGGTGCAGCATTAGATATGTTGCAAGCAATGAATACTGGACATGATGGATCTTTGTCAACGGGCCACGCTAATTCAACGATTGATATGCTTAATAGACTTGAGGTTTTGTGTATTATGGGCAACAGCTCAGTACCAATAGAAGCAGTACGTAAGCAGATAGCTTCAGCCCTTGATATTATTATACATCTAGATAGGCTTAGGGATAAAAGTAGAAAGGTGGTCGAAGTATCAGAGATTATTGCTTGTAGAGATGGGAAGTATATTTTAAATAAGTTATATCAATTTGACGATAAGGGTGAAGATGAGGAAGGAAAGGTAATTGGACAAATAAAAAAGACTAAAAACGAATTAATCAATAAAACTAAATTAAGAAAAGCAGGGATATTGTGATAGAAGACTATAATAAATATAAATATTCAAAAAAGGAGTTAATTAAGTACTTTGTTCAAGGTGAGATAAGAGGTGTTTTTGTTGCTTATTTGTTTTATTCAAATGTTGTTGGAATGCTCATGATGATTCCCTATGGATTTTATTATGTTAAGAATAAGAAAAAGGAATTAATTAAGAAAAGAAAGTGGCAATTGAATTTAGAATTCAAAGATGCGCTAATAAGTATTTCTTCAGCATTAAACGCAGGTTATTCTATTGAAAATGCCTTTGAAGAAGCAGGCAAAGATTTAAAACTTATGTATGCAGAAGATTCTCTAATTGTTCTGGAATTTCAAAGCTTGATAAATCAAATTCAAATGAATATTACAATAGAAAAAATACTCGAGGATTTTGCTAGACGAAGCAAAATTGAAGATATAGATAATTTTTCTGCTGTATTTACTACTGCCAAGAGAACTGGAGGAGACTTAATAAAGATAATACACAATTCAGGCAATTCAATTAGTCAAAAAATAGAGACTAAGCGCGAAATACAAACAATGATCACAGCAAAAAGGTTTGAAGCAAGGATTATGAACCTTATACCATTTGCAATTATTCTATATTTAAAATTCTGCTCACCTAGTTTTTTAGATCCTTTGTATAACAACATAAGTGGGTTCTTCATTATGACAGTATTGTTAATAATATATCTTTTTGCCTATAAAATAGCAGAAAGAATAATGGATATAGAGGTGTAGGATGATTCTAATAAATATATTAATACTATTTTTATTTATTTTCATATTTATCATATCAAAAAATTATGAAAAAGAATTTATAAACAGACTTGATTCTAAAAAACATAAATTAAAACCATTCTTTCCTGCTGGATTATTTGTTTTTGATTACATAAGCAAATTTACAAAGCAGATAAAGCTAGAAAAACAAAAGAAATCTTTAAAAGCAATTTATGTAGGAGAACATATTGATGCAGTAAAAAGAATATATATGTGCAATAAAATTATAATGTTTGGACTAGTTGTATTTGTTTTTAATATTTTCTCTATATTAAGTTGTATAAACACAAACAACACTAGTGTTTTAGAAAAAGGTAATTATGTCTTAAGGCCAAAAACATATGAGGATAGCAATAATCTAAAGTTAGATGTCTATATTACAAAAGATGGCCAACTTGTTTTAGAAGACGAAGTAAATCTAGAGATCCAGGGAAAGAAATACGATAAAAAAGAATTGAATGAAATAATATTAAAAGCTAAAGAATATATAGACTCTACTATTTTAAATGAAAATAAATCTTTGAAGGAAGTTACTGATAACCTTAATTTGATTTCTTCTATACCAGGAACAGATTTATATATTAAATGGGATACGGAAGATTATCAGTTAATTTCGATAGAAGGACAAGTCAATAATGAGGACATAAAACAAGCTGTTAACACATGGGTTTTAGCTAGGATTGAGTATTATGACATAGAAGTAGAGTATAAGTTGGAAGCAACTGTTTTACCAAGAATGTTTACAGAAGAAGAGCTGACTTATAGAAAACTCATGGAAGAGATAGGTAAGGAAGATGAAAACTCTTTAACAAATGAAAAGATAAAACTACCAAACACTGTAGGTGAAATGGAGGTGTCGTGGAAAGAAAAAAAAGAATCATCTAGTGCTACTGTTCTTATAATAGGAATTATAGCTGCCATAGCAATTTTCTTAGCATATGATAAAGATTTGTACGGGAAGGTAGATAAAAGAAATAGACAAATGCTTTTAGATTATCCCGAAATAATAGGCAAGATAACACTATTATTAGGAGCAGGAATGCCCCTAGCAAATGCTTGGCATAAAATCGTACAAGATTATAAACAAAAGAAAACAAGCAAAAGATATGTATATGAGGAGATGATAATTACCAGTAATGAATTAAAGCTTGGAAAATCTGAAGTTGTAGCTTATGAGAGTTTTGGACGTAGGGTAAGCTTACTACCATATTTAAAATTTACTTCCTTGCTTGCACAAAACACTAAAAAAGGATCAGCAGATTTGTTAAAAATATTAGAAATTGAAGCAGTTGAATCTTTTGAAGAACGAAAAGAATTGGCAAAAAGAATAGGAGAAGAAGCGGGAACTAAACTTTTATTTCCGATGATATTAATGTTATTAATTGTTTTAATAATTGTAATTGTCCCAGCATTTTCATCTTTTAAATTATAAAAATGGAGGAATAAATATGGAAAATTTAAAAGGAATTATTAATGAGTTTATGATGGAAGAAGAAGGAATTGGAGTAGTAGAGATAATTTTAATATTAGTTATACTTATTGGATTAGTCATAATTTTCAAAAGCCAAATGCAAGCCTTGGTAAAAAGAATCTTTGCGGCAATAACAAAAGATACTGGAAAAGTATTAAATTAAATGAAAAAGTACAGAAATATAAAAGGTTCAATAACAGTGTTTTTAACTTTGATTATGCTTATTGTAATCTCTTTGATCATGACAACTGTAGAGGCCTTACGAGTGCATAATATGTCAGTATATGCAGAGAGAGCATTATATACAGCTCTAGACTCTGTCTTAGCAGAATATTATTATCCTTTGTTTGAGGAATATCATATTTTTGCTTTAGACGGAGGATACGGCACTAATACCATTCAAGAAGATATACTTGAGGACAAAATAAGTTCCTACATGCAGTATACATTCAGCCCTAATGAAGATATAAACTTTGGAAGTCAGAAGATAGCAATGGAGAACTTTAATTTACACGAAATAGAAACTAAAGAAGTAAATATTAATGATATAAAAACACTTATGGATTATAATGGTTGGTTGTTTGTTGATCAAGGAATTCAATATTCTAAGTATCGATTAGCAGGTGATGGAGTAGAGTCTTTACTTGAAAAGGCAAATATTATAGACCAATCTAGATTAAAAGATATTGAAGAGACAGAAGAGATATTTAAAGAAAAAATAAAGGCAGAAGAAGGGATCTCCAATATATGTAAAGATATTATAAGTTTAAGTAAAACGATAGATGGAATTGATATAAGTTCAAAAGGTCCTAAAACAAATAAGGATGGTAGTTTGCAAATTAGAAACTATTTTGTAAAAAAGCTCTGTATATCAGACTCAACAATTAGCAACCCATATCCAGAGAATGAATGGATAACATCTTCCTTACAAGGAGAATATCTGAATCCAAAGACATTAATGGACAAAGGAATTAATTATTTGGATTTATTATTGGAAAATCATAATGCTAGATTAGAGGCAGAATTAATATATACAAATAAAACACAAAACAATCAATATGATGCGAAAGAAAAAGAACTTATTTCTGATTTTAATAATTATAAAAACGAGGTGAAAAGACTAGTTAACAACACTTCAACAGTAATTGATAACGCAGTTAAAGATGTAAGTGAGATAATTAAGAATCAAACAGAAAGTAGTAAACTAATAAATAATTATGAATCTGTTTTAAAAGAAAAAAAGGATTCTTTAAGTGAAGATTTTTATTCTAGCCTATGGAATGATTATCTTGAAATTGAAAAATATAAAGGCAGCGATCTACAAGATAACAATACATATAACTTTATAGGAATGAAAACAACCTTAGAGAACAACAAAAATATAATGGAAGAGTTAAAAGGTGAATTAGATTTTAATATTAGTGATGAAAAGGAGTCCTGGATAGAAGGAAAAGAAAAACTAAAAGAAATGAAAGAAACATTTTCTAATTATAGTCATGAGTATTTAAACTTAGACTATAAGGACTTAAGGCGAAAAGAGGAAGAACCAAAAATATTTGATGGTGCAAACTCTATTATAGCTGATGGAATTATGAATCTTGTGATAGCAGATGATAATGACCTTTCTGAAAAGAAATTAAATGATATAGACAAAACTGCGCTTCCATCATATCAATATAAAGGCAAAGAATACAGTTATAGTAATGCCTTTGACAACTTAGGAGATTTAGACGCATCAAATGCAATAGAAAAATTTATGGAGATTATTGAAGGTTTTTCAGAAAGCCTTAGTTCAAGTAATATATTAGCATCAACTGGAGATATAATTGTTAAAGATCTACTTTGTCAAAAATATTATCTAGATCACTTTGGAACTTTTCAAATAGATACAAAAGTTGAAATGCCTACAGCCTTAGATTATGAAATTGAATATATATTAAAAGGAAAGGATTCAGATTACGATAATCTTAAAGCATTGGCATCAGACTTGTTGGTTTTCAGAATGCTAATGAATACTACATCATTAATGATTAATTCTAAAAGTAATAGTCAAGCAGGAGAAATAGCCACATTATTAGTGGGGTTTACAGGAATACCAGTGTTAGTTACTATAGCAAAAACCATTATTTTGCTTGTATGGGGGCTAGCAGAAAGTTTTGTTGATATTGCAGCATTATTAAGAGAAAAATCAGTGGCGATTTTTAAGGAATTTAAGGATTTTAGTATAGAACTTAAAGATTTACCTTTTATAAATAAAAAGTCAATTCAGGAAAAGGTAGATAAGATTAATAATCAAAGGTCATTACTATATCATGATTATTCGGATTACTTATACATTCTTTTGTTGTTGAAGAATAGTGAAACTAAAACATACAGAGCCTTAGATGTAATTCAGACAAACATGCAAAAGAACTATGAAGAAACATTTTTTATTAGTAATTGTATATATGGAATTCAAGTTTCATCTAGTTTCCTCATGGAAGACAAATTTATTTCCTTACCCTTTGTTCAAGGAGCAATAGAAAGTTCAAATCAAGAATACAAGTATAATACAGTGTTTGAGTATTCTTATTAGAAAAGAAAAAGTATTAGGGTGAATTGCTATATCCGTTCAAAAAAACTAAAAACAAAGTCTCTCTCCAAGTAAAAGAAGCATATAGTCCAAAAGCAAGTTAAATAAATGTAAACGAACGGATATAGCAATTCACCCTAATAAAAAAATTGAATTATTATAAGGAGAAACAATTGGAAAGACGAAAACAATTAAAATATAAAAAAAGAGCTTCTCTTACATTAGAAGCAGCCTTAGTACTGCCTATATTTATGTTTTCAATTATTGTATTTATATACCTCCTTCAAATTATGATCATACATGATAATTTACAAGAAGGGATAACTAATATAGGCTTAGAGGCAGCAAAATATGGATATATATATGATGGCCTTATTGAAGAAAATAAAGAGGATGAAATAGTTGATGATGCATTAGATATGCTTATTGCCAAAGGCATAGATAGTACATTTTTTAAAGTTGCATTATATGATAATGTTGATTCAAGGTTATTAGAAGGATCTTGTATTAGGGGAGGATTTGTTGGAATACACACCTACCTTTCAAATTACATGGAGGAGAATGATACAGTAGATGTAATTATAAATTATAAGATTGAGATACCGACACTTTTTTTTAACATAGACAATTTTCAGATAGTGCAAAGAGCTAAGTTAAGAGGCTGGAATGGTTATAAACCCTTAGCGAAATTTAAAAAAGAAACTACAGAAGATACAGATGAAGAAATGGTATATATAACAGAAACAGGTACAGTATATCACACGTCAAGGCAGTGCACCCATTTACGATTATCTATCAAGTTAGTTCCTTTTGAGCAAATCCCAAAACTTAGAAACAATTCGGGTGGCAAATATAAGAAATGTCAAATATGCGCATCTAACTCAAGGCCAGGAAATTCAGTTTACATTACAACAAATGGTGATAGATATCATATCAATGGTAATTGCAGTGGTTTAAAAAGAACAATTAAAGAAGTTCCACTCTCTCAGGTAAAGGGCAGAGCTTTGTGTGAAAGATGCAAGAAGTAAAAAATTAAGGAGTATTTATGATAAATATAGATGTGGTTTTTAAAATGATCTTATTTCTTTGGCTTCTACTTTGTAGTATACAAGATATTATGAAGCGAGAAATAAGTTTAATAGTAATATTAACAGGTTTTGTTTTGCTATTTACAATATCAATAATTAAGGGAAAATTATTGTTTTGGAATCGAGTGGGCGGTTTAGTTTTGGGAGTGGTACTTATTATACTTAATAAGGCCACAAGAGGGCAAATAGGTATAGGGGATGGACTTGTTTTGTGCATTACTGGGATCAGCTTGGGGTTTTACATAAACTCACTTTTGTTAATCTATGGCCTGCTATTTGCAGCGATTTTTTCTATTATCTATATGCTTGTAAAAAAGGCAAGTAGGAAAAGTTCAATTCCATTTATCCCATTTATTTTTGTGGCATTATTGGGGGTATTAATAGATGGAAAAAGTTTATAGGAAAAGAGTTGAAGGAAGCTATACGGTAGAAGCAGCTCTAATTTTTCCGTTTATTTTATATATAATTATTGCTCTTATATATTTGGGCTTTTATCTTCATGACTATGGGAAAATGCAAGCAATTATTCATGAAGGACAAATAAGGGGGAAAGGTTTAGTAATAAATGAAACAGATATGAATACTGGAGTTTTGTCCTATGATAATTATCTAAAAAGGACGGTTTTTTATCCTGTTGATAATGATTTTGAAAGTAAAGAAGAAAAAATAAAGAATTTTATTTATTCTAAAGGACATGACAATTTATTAGCAGCAAAAATTATTGATATAGATGTAGAGGTAAGGGATTCAAGCATTACAATAATAGTGAAGATGGAGATAAAATTTCCCATAAGGATATTAGAAAGTTTCTTTTTAGGAAGTGAAAATATGATTATAAAAAGTGAAGAACATAACACTCAACCAACAGATTTTATTCGAATTTATCAGGTATCAGTAGATATTGGTGAGAAAATCGATTTTGTAAATCAGATAATCAATAAGTTAAAAAAGGCAGTTAACATTTTAAAATAAACATATGGGTAGGAAATAAAATTATGGAAGCAAGATATGTAATTGATATGCAAAATAGTTATTTAATATTAGAAGGAAAAAAAGATAGTTTAAAAAGTTACATGTCTAAAATGATATTAAATAATAAGATACCTGGACTTCTATTAACAGAGCTAAGGTGCATTGATGACAAAGAGTGCTTTTATTATAATATAAGTCTAAAGCAGTCTTTATATAACATATATGAAAATAAATTAATAGGATATTTACAACTTAAAAATCTTTTAATAGATATTGTTGAAATCTTGGAAAGTAGCAGCAAGTATCTTTTGGAAGAAGAAGGTTTTGTTTTATCCCCAAAGTATATTTACATAAAGCAGGACAATGAAGAAACATTTTTATGCTACTATGTGGGCTATGATAAGCCACTAACAGAACAATTTTCTAAATTAATTGAATATTTTTTAAATAAAGTAGATTATAAGGATGAAGAGGCTGTCTTATTAATTTATGCTGTCTATAAGGAGATAAAGGAAAGCAATATAACATTTGAAAAGTTAAAAATGGAATTAAATAAGGAATTAAAAAAGGAAAAAAGTCTTGCAATAGCTTCTAATTATTCAGAAGAAAAAACAAATAATGAGGAATCCAGAACGAATATTAAGGCGGATCAATCAATCTCTCAAGTTTTTGAAGATAAGTGTTTAAAGCAAAAAAAGATAGATATAAAAAGATATGTGCTAGCGATAAGTTCATTTCTTGTTGGACTTATAATTTTTTTGTTGGCACTCCAACTAAAACTATTACACAATACATTCAAAACAAAGATAGACATGGTGAAGCTGGTATGTCTATTAATAATATTAATTTGTATGGAAGGAATAGCAATGTGCACTATCTTTAGTAAGGACAAGAAATGTAAGGATTCTGATTTGACAGCGAATTATGATGATACTGACACTTTTATAAATAATGAGACATACTATTTACAAGAGGAAAGCCATGTTTCTAGAACAAAAGTATATATTGAGATCTCTCCTTTTATTATAGGAAAAAACAGTGAAGGAGTAAATTATAAAATTAACGACGATACCATAAGCAGATTTCATGCAAAAATAGAAGTGCTAGATAATGAGGTTTTACTCACAGATTTAGGCTCAACAAATGGTAGCTATATAAATGATAAAAGGATTGAAGAGCATCTTCCTTATAAGCTTAGAGTTAATGACAATGTGATGTTTTCAAGACGCAGGTTTGTATTAAAATGTGCTATTTAT
>CAZOGN010000023.1:0-25978 GCA_964579655.1 uncultured Lachnospiraceae bacterium | reverse complement strand
AGTTGTTTCCCCTATTAGTTGTTGGTCCTGCGGGTTTTTCTTTAGCTATCGAACAAAAAATTTGTGTCAGACTCCATGAACGAATAGTAAACTCGATCTTGAGTTTCGAGTGCTAAACTCTTTCTTGTTATTTTTCTTTTATAGGGTTTTAATATTACAAGATGTTTGTTATAATAGCTTAAGCTAATTTTTATTTAATAGAAACAAGAAAATACTAGATTCTTTATGGAGGAAACTTTAATGAAAGATTATTCTTATGTTGAAGCAAGTGTAAAAAGAAGAGAGACTGTTGGAAGCAAGATGCTAAGAGTATTTATGATTGTAGCAGCTATATTTGCAGTCTTCCTTTCTCTATATAATATACCGACTTTTCTTATTAGTCTTGCTATTATCTTTGCAGTTATTTACTTTTTTCCCAGGTTAAATGTAGTATATGAATACGTTTTTGTCGATGGACAACTGGATTTTGATAAAATTTTTGGTGGAGTCAAAAGAAAATCAGACTTAAGAATTGAACTTGAACAAGTTCAAATAATAGCTCCTTTGGATTCGCATACTTTAGATCAATATAAAGAACAAAGTTTTAGGACGAAGAATTATTCTTCTAGAGATCCAAATATCAAGCCTTATGTAATTATTTACAGAAAAGGTGATTCGGCTTATAAAATTATTTTTGAACCAAGTGAAGATTTAAAAAAAGCAATTAAGTTAAAAGCACCTAGAAAAATAGTGGAATAAAAATACTAAAAATATAATTTAAAAGTTTGAAAGGCGAGGTTAATTTATATGGGAATGATTATTAAAGAAGGAATTACGTTTGATGATGTTTTATTAGTGCCATCTTACTCAGAGGTGTTACCTAATGATATAGATTTATCTACTAATTTAACGAGTACAATAAGATTAAACATTCCAATGATGAGTGCGGGTATGGATACAGTAACTGAAAATCGAATGGCTATCTCAATAGCTAGACAAGGTGGAATTGGCGTTATTCATAAGAACATGAGCATTGAACAACAGGCGGTAGAAGTCGATAAGGTAAAACGCTCAGAAAATGGTGTTATTGCAGATCCTTTTTATCTATCACCAGAACATACTATAAAAGATGCTGATGACCTTATGGCAAAGTATCGCATTTCAGGAGTTCCTGTTACAGTAGGAAAAAAACTTGTAGGAATAATAACAAATAGAGACCTTAGATTTGAAACGGATTTTACAAAGAAGATTAAAGAATCTATGACATCCGAAGGATTGATTACAGCTAAAGAAGGAATTACTTTAGAAGAAGCTAAAGAAATACTAGGAGAACATAGAATTGAAAAGCTTCCACTTGTGGATGACGAAGGTAATTTAAAAGGTTTAATTACTATTAAAGATATAGAAAAAACAATCAGATATCCATCTTCAGCCAAAGATTCACAAGGGCGCTTGCTATGTGCTGCTGCAGTGGGTATTACAGCAGATGTTCTTGACCGTGTAGAAGCTTTGGTTAATGCAAAAGTAGATGTTGTTGTTATTGATACAGCACATGGACATTCAGCAAACGTGCTTAAGGCTGTTGAGATGGTGAGATCCACATATCCTGATTTGCAAATTATTGCAGGTAATGTTGCAACAGGAGAAGCAACAGAGAGTTTAATAAAAGTAGGTGTAGATGCTGTTAAGGTTGGAATAGGACCTGGCTCTATATGCACTACAAGAGTAGTAGCAGGAATTGGAGTTCCACAAATTACAGCTATCATGGATTCTTATGAGGTTGCTAGGAAGTACAATATACCTATTATTGCAGATGGTGGAATAAAGTATTCAGGAGATATTACAAAATCAATTGCTGCAGGTGCTAGCATATGTATGATGGGTAGTATACTTGCAGGTTGCGATGAAAGTCCAGGAGAATTTGAATTGTATAAAGGTAGAAAATATAAAGTATATCGTGGAATGGGTTCTATAGCAGCCATGGAGGCTGGTAGTAAAGACCGTTATTTCCAAACTAATGCTAAGAAGTTAGTTCCAGAAGGTGTAGAAGGACGAGTTGCTTCTAAAGGTAGTGCGGAAGATGCTGTATTCCAATTAATAGGTGGGCTACGTTCAGGAATGGGTTATTGTGGAACCCCTACTATAAAAGACTTACAAGAAAACGGGAAGTTTGTTAAAATAACTGCTGCTTCCTTAAGAGAAAGTCATCCACACGACGTTCAAATAACAAAAGAAGCTCCAAACTATAGTGTCGACGTGTAAATTTAGATGTTTTAAAAAGAATAAGAAAAGAACAGCTCATGGTCAGTAAGCAATAATTGGCCATGAGCTGTTCTTTTCTTATTGTGTTTTCTACAAAGGAATCGTGATTTGACGACCTGTAGGTTTGTATTGATGATAGCTAATGCCTGCGGCATCGAGCATGCGTTTTGATGCTATTGTGGTATCTGTGTCTGCGTATTTGTCTGATAGGTAAAAAACAGTTTTAATACCTTTTTGAATTATAGCCTTTGTACATTCATTACAAGGGAAAAGTGTAGTATATAACTTGGCACCTTTTATGGAAGTTGTGCCTGTATAATTTAAGATAGCATTCATTTCTGCATGGCATACATAGGCATACTTGGTATCTAAGGTATTGCCTTCTCTTTCCCATGGGAATTCATCATCTGAACATCCCATCGGCATTCCATTATATCCAACAGATAAGATTCTATTCTCATCACTAACTATACATGTTCCAACACTAGTATTAGGATCTTTACTTCTTTCGGATGATAATAAGGCTATTCCCATAAAGTATTCGTCCCAACTTAAATAATCTTGTCTTTTCATTAGATAATACCCCCTATAAGTATAAGTGAAATATATAAGTTAATTATTATAATAAACAATCAGTTTTAATATTAACATAGAAAATTATAAATGAGAAGATATCTTTACAATAAACAATCAGTGTAGAATTGTAGGAGAATCAGCTGCACTTATTTGGACAGCAGGAACAGTCGCACAGATTCCTAAGTCTCTTGTAGGTAATGGTGCATCAGCAGCAACTTTAACTAGTAAGATGTATTGGTTAATTAAAGAGGCATCTGACATAGATACAGCGTCATCTATTGCAGTTGTTCTAATCATATTAGTTGTTTTATTAAATGTAATATCTAAGTATATAATTAAGAAGTCAGGGAGGAAGTATATTGGATAATAAACCTAAATTTTCTGTGAAAGATTTGGATTTGTTCTATGGTAAGTTTCAAGCACTGAAAAATATCAGTATGGATATAAATAAAAATGAAATCACAGCGCTAATTGGACCAAGTGGATGTGGTAAATCAACCTTTTTAAAAACCTTAAATCGAATGACTGATTTAATAGAAGGTGTAAGCATAAATGGAAAGGTTACTTTAGATGGAAAAGATATTTTTAACAATCCAAAAGACAAACGTACAGAAGAATATATAACTGGTAGATTTGGGTAAAAAGCCTTTGAATAAGCGATTTATTGTGTTAAGATTAATATGGAATAGTCCTTTGAGAGGAGTGGTAAAAGATTATGATGAGAAAACAATTTATTAATCAACTTAATGAATTAAATCAAAGCGTCATTAAAATGGGAAGTATAATAGAATTATCAACTAACGAGATGACCGAAGCCTTAGATACTTTAGACGTAGATATGGCAAAAACAATAATAGAACGTGATGATGAGGTTGACCTTCTAGAACAGCAAATTGAAAGAGAATGTATAAATATTATTGCACAACAGCAACCTCTTGCGACAGATTTAAGAGAAGTCACATCAATAATGAAGATAGTTACAGATATAGAAAGAATTGCTGATCAGTGTGCAGATATATCGGAGTATATTATAAAGCTGAACAAACTAGCTATTGTAGAAGAACCTGTTAGGTTAGAGCCTATGATTGAGGCTATGAAGATGATGGTTGTTGATGTAATTGATTCCTTTGTTGAAAAGGATTTAGAGAAAGCAGATCATGTTATTGCCACAGATGATGGTGTGGACAAGCACTTTAAGAAAATAAAAAAAGATTTAGCAAAGATGGTAAAAAAAGATTCTAATACAGTAGAACAAGTGATTTGTTATTTAATGATTGCTAAATATATTGAAAGAATGGCTGATCATGCCACAAATATTGCAGAATGGGTTAAATTTATTGTAACAGGAGTTTTAACTATAGGATAAATTCAGAAAGGCATGGTTCTTATGAGAAGAATACTTGTAGTAGATGATGAAGAACATATATTAGAATTGCTTGAATATAATTTGGAACAAGAAGGATATCAGGCCTTAAAGGCTGATACAGGAGAAAAGGCTTTAGATATTCTAAAAAAAGAAGAAGTCGATTTAGTTATTCTAGATTGGATGTTACCAGGAATGAATGGTATTGACGTGCTAAAAAAGATTCGCTCTTCAGAAAATCATAGCCAATTACCAGTTATTCTTTTAACAGCAAAAGGTGATGAAATCAGTAAGGTATTAGGACTAGAGATAGGTGCTGATGACTATTTGACTAAGCCCTTTGGAGTGCATGAATTATTTGCAAGAATTAAGGCGGTCTTAAGAAGAAGTAATAAAAACAATTTGAAGAAGGAAGAGGATGAAGGTATAATAATTATTGGCAATCTTGAAGTTAATCCATCCAGGCGAACGGTGACTGTTGATAATGAATTAATTGATCTTTCATTCAAGGAATTTGAACTTTTATATTTGCTAGCTGAAAATCGTGGTATTGTATTTACCAGAAATCAATTATTAGAAAGAATTTGGGGATACGATTATGTTGGAGAAACAAGAACAGTTGATGTTCATATAAGCAATTTAAGAAAAAAAATTGAATCTGATGAAAGCCATCCTGTTTTTATAAAAACAGTAAGAGGTATGGGATATAAATTTAAATAAGAGGGGTTAGTTTATGCAGAAAAAAATACTACTTAGTTATATAGTTATTATATTATTGGCAGTAGGTATTTCTGCTACAACTTTTTGGAATACAGGCTACAATTATATAGAAGATGAGAATAATGAACATTATATCAGACAAGCAGAATTAATAGCAAATGCATTTGAACTAACACGGTTTGATTCTGCTAATGATTTTTCTTCATTTACGAAATCTTATGCTGATAAATATAACACGCGTATTACTGTCATTGATTTAGATGGCGAGGTATTATCTGATTCAGAAGCAGAAGAACAATTAGAGAATCATGGTGATAGAGAAGAAGTTTTAGATGCACTTAGAGGTGAAAAAGCTTCTGTCACAAGATATTCAGAGACTTTAGGAATAGATTATTTTTATTATGCTATACCTGTTGCTAGCGAGTCTTTTACCGGAGTATTAAGGATAGCGACACCTTTTCATGAGATATCTAATTTTAATAACAGTGTCAAATATTCAATAATCAGAGCTATAATTGTTTGTGTTATTATAGCTTTTTTAGCTGCGTTTTTATTTACGGAGTTAATATATAAGCCAATTGAAGAAATAACTGAAGCAGCAGAACATATATCTGATGGTGATTATAGCATTAAAATATATAAAAAAGGCAAATCACACATTGCAAGGCTAGCTTCAGCATTTAATACTATGTCTAGTAATTTAAATGACACCATTCGTAACTTAACACAGCGAAAAACAGAACTTGAAGCTATATTAGGAAGTATGGCTGGTGGGGTAATAGCCTTAAATGATAATGACGAGATACTTTTTTTCAACAAATCATTTATAAGTATTATGGCTCTTGAAGATAAAAAAGAAAGCATGAAAGGTAGCTCGATTTATAGTGTTGTTAGAAATATTATAATCTACAATGCCATGGATAAAGTTAGAAATAAAAACAAGAAAATCAAACTAGAAGGCGCTGGAACAAAGAAAAACCAGACAATTTCCATAACAGGGACTCCGCTAGTGGCAGGAAGTAGGGAGTTATTTGGAGTGTTGTTAATAGTAGAAGATATTACACAAATTAAGAAATTGGAAAATGTTCGTACCGATTTTGTTTCTAATGTTACCCATGAACTAAAAACACCACTCACTTCTATAAAAGGCTTTATAGAGACACTTAGATATGGAAAAGTAGAAGAAAAAGAAGTAGCTAATAAGTTTCTAGATATTATTGATATCGAAGTAGAAAGACTTTCAAGACTAATTGAAGATATTTTACTACTATCTGAAATAGAATCAAGAGATGAACGAGAGACAGTTCTTTGTGATATTAATAAAGTTGCAACTGATGTTTTAGAGTTATTAGAACATAAAACTATCGATAATGATAAAGTGAAAATAGTATATGAAGCCCCATCCTATATTAGGCCTTTTTCAGCTAATCCTGATCGTATAAAAGAATTGTTTATTAATTTAATAGATAATGCTATTAAATATACAGAAGAAGGAATAATTAATCTAGTTTGTAAGGAAAAAGATGATAACCTTTTTATTATTGTAAATGATAGTGGTATTGGAATCCCTAAAAAGGACCTGCCCCGTATATTTGAACGTTTTTATAGGGTAGAAAAGGGACGCTCTAGAAAAATGGGCGGAACTGGCCTGGGTTTATCAATTGTAAAACATATTGTTCAGCTCTACGATGGAAATATTGAAGTTAAAAGCTCTGTAGGTAAGGGGACAGAATTTAAGATTGTACTTCCGTATAAGCGTTAGGCATGTGTTAAATGAAACGTCCCCTTAACACACTTATAAGTAAACCCAAGCTTCCGAGCAGAATAACTACTAAGATTAGAATCAGAGAATGCAGGAAAAAGGTTTGGGGTAGTATATTGATTATGGGGTCAAACTGAGGAATGAAGATCCAATAATCGTTACGGAAGAATACTTTGTGGAAAAGTGTAAAAACTCTATCAAAGTTAATAGCGGAAACTAAGGCAACAACTAATGGAAGAACGACAACAGTAATGGAAGATGTTAAAAGATATGTTTTATCCTTCTTTTTCTTCTTATATATTATAATTGCAGTACAAGCAATTAATGTTATGAAGGCCAGATAATAAAAGATTACAAATATGTCTTTAACTTCTTCAAAGTGCTGTAGTCCTTGGGGTGAAGATTGTAGGTCTGGAAATTCCAACTCCCCCTTGTAAAAGGGTGAATTATAATCGATTAAGACATCATAGTTTCTGCGTATAAGTTCCTTGTCATAGCCAGAGCTTTCAGGGATGCTTAAATAATCTATATCAAAATAATATAAGGGTCTAAAGTTGACAGCAAAAATTACCCCGATAGAGATAAAAAACAGGGTGAAAACAATGCCTATTAATAAGTTGGATATCTTAAACTTTATTTTTTTATTCTTATTTTTCATGTTTTCTCCATTCAAATTATCTAAGTTTAAAAGAATATTAAAAGTATTTATCAATAAAATTATACAAGAGTATTATATAATAAACAACCATTGAAAGTTTTTAAGATTTATAGTAAAGTAATCTTAGATTGTACAACTGGCGGAATAATAGGAAACAACCTATAGGGAGTACATGAACATATAATAGCCGACCGCCTGGGCAACATTGGGATCTTATTTAAGACAAATTCCGTGTTAGCCATTTTTTTGTCTTAAAATTAAAGCCCAGTGCCATAAAACATTATGTTTTTACTAACAAGGAGGAAGTAATGAGAGCATTAATTAGTGTATCTGATAAGACTGGTATTGTTTCATTTGCAAAAGAATTAGTAGACATGGGCATTCAAATCATTTCAACAGGCGGTACTTATAAAAAATTAATAGATGAGGGCGTAGATGCAACTGAGGTATCTGATATAACAAAGTTTCCTGAATGCCTTGATGGAAGAGTAAAAACCTTGCATCCAGCTGTACATGCAGGGCTTCTGGCAAAAAGAGATAAGCCTGAACACATGCAACAAATTAAAGACTTAGGAATAGACACAATAGATATTGTTGTTGTGAATTTGTATCCATTTAAGAATACCATATTAAAAGACGGTGTTGCATGGGATGAAGTAGTAGAGAATATTGATATTGGTGGACCTACTATGCTACGTGCAGCAGCTAAAAACTATCAAGATGTTACTGTTGTAGTAGACCCAACTGACTATAAACTTGTAATAGATGAGCTAAAAACAAACAAAGAAGTTAGTATAGATACTAAGTTTTCTTTAATGCAAAAGGTATTTATGCATACTGCAAATTATGACACTTTAATTGCAAACTATATTAAAAATGAAAGAAAAGATTTTGATTTGCCAGAAACCTTAACTATGACTTTTGAAAAAGTTCAAGATATGAGATATGGTGAAAACCCTCATCAAAAGGGTGCGTTTTACAAAGAAATTGGAAATCTAGAAGGTTCATTAACAAATGCAAAACAACTAAATGGAAAAGAATTATCCTTTAATAATATTAATGATACAAATGGTGCTCTTGAATTATTAAAAGAATTTAATGAGCCTACAGTGGTTGCAAGCAAACATGGTAACCCTTGTGGTGTTGGTAGTGGAGAGAATATAGAAGAAGCATGGGACAAGGCTTTTGAAGCAGATAAGGTATCTATTTATGGTGGTATAGTTGCTATAAATGATAAGTTGACTTTAGAATTGGCTAAGAAGATGCAAGCTGTATTTTTAGAAGTACTTGTAATTCCATCTTATGAAAAAGAAGCTTTAGAACTTCTACAAGAAAAAAAGAATTTACGAATTCTCCTTTTAGAAGATATTGATGTTCCACAGGATGAAAATGCATATGATTTCAAAAAGGTAAATGGTGGACTTATTGTACAAACTATAGATGCAAAGTTACTAGACAAGGGTGGTTTAAAAGTAGTTACAAAGAGAGAACCAACAAAGCAGGAGATGGAAGATTTAGAATTTGCTTGGAAGGTTGTTAAGTATGTAAAATCTAACGGAATTGCTCTTGCAAAAAATAAGCAAAGCATAGGTATTGGACCTGGTCAAGTAAATCGTGTTTGGGCAACTAAGCAAAGTATTGAACATGGTATAGAATTAATAGGAGAAGGTGCTCCAATAGGTGCGGTATTAGCTTCTGATGCTTTCTTCCCTTTTGATGATTGTGTTGAGGCAGCACATGAAGCAGGAATTACAGCAATCATTCAGCCAGGTGGTTCAATAAGAGATGAAGATTCAATTAAAAAATGTGATGAATATGGAATGACCATGGTATTTACGGGAATGAGACATTTTAAACACTAAAAAGAAAAAAATTCTAGTCAAATTAGTGTATATAAATATGGGTTCAGGTAAAAATAAGTTTAAGTCGACAAAAGCAAATTAGATGCATATAAATATTGGTTAAGACAGCAAAATGGTGACCATTTTAGCAGAGACATTACTATAATAATCAGACTATATGCATAGAATGAATTGATATTTAAATATTAATAAGTGCTTTTGTCGACTAAATGTAAGAGGTGCCAATTTAAGGCATGTCATATGATCGCCTTGAATAATTGATTATGATAAGGTATAATTAAGTCAAATAAAAAAGTATATCCTGGGATGTTCGATACTCCTGTTATTTTGAACCTACAACATTTATACGGGTTACCAAATTTATGAGTGGATGTCAAGCCGTCTTGAACGGAAGACAAAAGTTTATATGAGGTTTCCCACCTAGCTAAGCTAGGAATCAAAATGCAGGAACCGGCATTTTGGGTATTATAACAAAAGATAAGAGGCAGCTTGTAAAGCTGCCTTTATTTTTTTGTGTTTTTGTAGTATTATTAGGTTAATTCATTTTACAATGTAATTGAGAAAGGCAGGGACTCATATCATGAAGTACGGTTATGTAAAGGTAGCAGCAGTAACACCAAAGATTGAGGTAGCTAACTGCGAATATAATGCTGAACAAGTTATTAAATTAATAGACCAAGCAGCTAAAGAAAAGGTAAAAGTTTTGGTATTTCCGGAGCTATGTCTTACGGGATATACTTGTGCCGACTTGCTTTTAGATGATGCATTGATTAAAAGTGCTGAAGAAAAATTAATAAAAATAGCTGAGTATACTAAAGGTATGGATATGTTAATTGCTCTGGGATTGCCTTTTGTAAGGAACTCTAATCTGTATAATGTTGTAGCTATTATTCAAGATGGTAAAATACTTGGACTTGTTCCTAAGAAGCATATACCTAATCACAGTGATATGAATGAATCCAGATATTTTAATTCGGGAAATGATAAACCTGTTCTTGTTAATGTAGGGGACTTTCAGGTTCCAATGGGTACTAATCTATTGCTAAGATGTAAAAGCCGAAAAGAACTGGTAATTAGCGTGGAAATAGGGGAAGATCAACTGGCGCCAATACCGCCTGCTATTAAGCATGCACAAAAAGGTTCCACAATAATATTAAATCCATCTGCTAGCCCTAGAACTATTGGCAAAGATTCGTATACAAGAGATTTATTAAGAATGCAATCAGCAGGCTTAATAAGTGGATATATAAAATCTGACGCTGGAGAAGGTGAATCTACAACTGACCTAGTTTTTTCCGGGCACAACATTATTGCTGAGAATGGAAAAATCCTAAGTGAATCTAATTTTTTATATAATAAATTACTTATTACAGAAATAGATTTTGACAAACTTTATAATGATAGAAGAAGAAATTCAATTTATAAATTAAAAGAAAATGATGATTATTTTATAGTTGATTTTGAATTTGATGGTAGTAAAGAGATAACAATGTTAACAAGAAAGGTTAATCCATCTGCCTTTATTCCTGATAAATTAGAAGATAGGGAAGAAAGATGTGAGGAAATATTAAACATACAAGCTCATGGTTTAAAGAAGAGAATAGAGCATATTAAGATTAAGCATATTGTAATTGGAATATCTGGAGGTCTTGATTCCGCTCTAGCTCTTTTGGCAACTAAAAAAGCATATGATATAATGGGACTAGACCCAAAAGGTATTATATGTGTAACTATGCCTTGTTTTGGAACAACAGATAGAACCTATAAAAACGCATTAAACTTAACAAAATATGTAGGAGCCACACTCAGGGAAATTCCTATAGAAGATGCGGTTATCCAGCATTTCAAAGATATTGGACATGATATAAATAACCATGATATAACATATGAAAACTCTCAAGCTAGAGAGCGGACTCAAGTGTTAATGGATGTGGCTAATCAATGTGGAGGCATCGTTATTGGCACAGGAAATATGTCAGAGCTTGCACTAGGTTGGGCAACTTATAATGGAGATCATATGTCGATGTATGCAGTAAACTCAACCATACCAAAAACCTTAGTTAAATGCTTGGTAGAATATTGTGCAGATAAAACAGATAAGGATGAACTTAAAGAAGTTTTATATGATATATTAGACACACCTGTAAGTCCTGAATTATTGCCTGCTGTAGATGGTAAGATAGTTCAAAAGACACAGAAAGTAGTAGGTCCTTATGAGCTACATGATTTCTTTTTATACTATGTCTTAAGATATGGTTTTATGCCATCAAAGATACTTTACCTGGCAACAATAGCATTCAAAGATGTATATACAGAAGAAACAATTTATAAATGGTTAAGTTATTTTTACTCAAGATTTTTTTCTCAACAATTTAAACGTTCATGTCTTCCGGATGGTCCTAAAATCGGTTCAATTACTGTTTCACCAAGAAATGGTCTTAAAATGCCAAGTGATGCAAGCGCAAGAATTTGGCTAGAAGACTTAGAAAAGAGTAAAACAAATAAATCTTAATAATAATATAAATGAGACAGAGAACATACCTTACTACTAATATAGTATTATTAAAGAAGTAAGGAAGTTTTCTGTCTCTTAAGTCTTAAAATATGTAGTTATTGTAAGGGTTGAACTTTTGCCTTTTCTAAAGCAACCTTTACTGCATCGAGCATTATAGTTTGAGTATACTGGCTGTTTTCAGAAAATTCTACATCTTCAAGAAGAACACCATCATAAAGTTGAGAAGAAATTAATTCTAATGAGGGATTAATTAAGGGGAACATAGTGGTTGTAGCTTCATCGATATTTACTATTTCTACTGAGTTAATATGGTTAGCATCTACAAGAACTTCTAGATTTAGAGCGCTATCATTTAATATTAAAGCTGCCGAATAAACACCAGGGATATATAGTTGGTCTTGCTTTGTAGAATTAGCATCTTTGTCCTTATTTAGGAACATAGCAACTAGTAAAATTATAAGTAGAATTCCCAGGGCTGCAAATATTACAGTATATATAATTTCTTTCAAATGTACTACTAGAATTTTAGGGTTTGACAATTTTTATCACCTTGCCTTTCTTGATATTTGTGAATATGCAATCTGACAAAAATGAATGAACATTTGCATAAAAATACTTTATATATATTATTAATATAAAATTGTAATTATGATTCATTTAAACAAGAATTTACGCTTTTTAAAAGTGGTCATGCCATTAAGGAGGAGTATATGTCTTTACAACTTATTTTGGGAAATAGCGGTTGTGGAAAATCCCATAAACTATATAATGAAATAATTGATAAATCGATTCTGAATGAAGATATCAATTATTTGATAATAGTGCCAGAACAATTTACCCTTCAAACTCAAAAAGAGATAGTTGAAAAACATCCACATCATGGAACTATGAATGTTGATGTTTTAAGCTTTGGACGCTTAGCATACCATGTTTTTGATGAGCTTGGAGTTAGTGGGCAAGCAGTATTAGAAGATACGGGTAAAAGTATGATTTTAAGAAAAGTCCTATCTCTTAAAAATGACGATTTAATCTTTTTTGGTAAGGAAGCTAATAAAGTTGGCTTTGTTAATGAACTACAATCTCTAATTTCAGAAATGTTCCAATACAATGTTACAGGAGAAGATTTAAAGATAATTAAAGATAATGTAAAAGACAGACCTATGCTTTCAAATAAACTTCATGACATAGGTATTATATATAATGCTTTTAAAGAATATTTAGAGGAAAAATATATTACACAAGAAGAAGTACTAGATGTTTTATCTAATGTAATTGAGAAGTCTGATTTAATTAAAAATAGTGTTATATCGTTTGACGGATTTACAGGCTTTACTCCGGCTCAATACAAATTATTAGGCCTATTAATGAAATTATCAAAAAAGCTGCTTATTACTATTACCGTAGATAAAAGGGAAGACATAAGTAGACTAGGAGAAGAGTTTGAGTTGTTTCATTTAAGTAAAAAAACTATACATCGTTTATATAAAATTGCAGAAGAAAATAATATAAATATTGACAAGCCGGTATATCCTGCAAGTAATGATAGTGATGAAATCTATAGATTTAAAGGGCATAAGGCTTTGGCCTCTTTAGAAAGAAACCTATTTAGGTACCCTTATAATAAATATGAAGAGCCTCAAGATGATATTAAGGTTCATGTTTCGGGAAATCCTAAGCAAGAAGTTAGTTTTGTTGTTAGGGAAACAATGAGATTGGTTAGGGAAGAAGGATATCGCTATCAAGATATAGCAATTATTACTGGAGATATAAGCAAATATGCTAATACCTTAGAAGGAGAATTTCAAGGAGCAAACATTCCCTGTTTTATTGATAATAAGAGGGAACTGTTAAACAATCCATTTGTTGAAATGCTTCGTGCCATGCTTGATATTATTAAGGATAATTTTGATTATGAGAGTGTATTTAGATTTTTAAGAAGTGGATTACTAGACTATTCATATGATGAACTGGATATTTTGGAAAATTACATAATAGCCTATGGCATCAGAGGAAAGAGCTCTTGGGAGAAAGAATGGACTAGGGAATATAAAGGCCAACAAGAAGGGCAGTTAAATCAAATAAATAAGATTAGAAGTGAGTTAGTAGAAAACCTAGTTCCATTAGCAGAAGTTTTGTTAGATAAAGAGAAGACAGTAAAAGAGTATACAATAGCTATATATGAGCAAATAACAGAAATTAATGTAGCAGAAAAGCTAGAGGTTTTCAGAAAACAACTTGAAGAAGAAGGTATGTATTCAATTGCCAAGGAATATCAACAAATATACGGTATTGTTATTGATTTATTTGAAAAAATGGTGGAATTACTAGGTGAAGAACATCTACCGCTTAATGAATATATTGAAATTCTTGAAGCGGGGCTTAGTGAAGCAAAGGTTGGAATAATTCCTCCTGGGCTAGACCAAGTTGTGGTTGGTGATATTGAAAGAACGAGATTAAACCATATCAAGGCAGTATTTTTCATAGGGGTTAATGATGGTATAATTCCTAAAAATAGTGGTGAAGGTGGAATCCTATCAGATTTAGACAGAGAATTACTATCTAAAGAAGAATTAGAATTAGCTCCTACTAGAAGGCAAGCTGCATACATAGAACAGTTCTATTTGTACTTAGTTATGACCAAGCCAGAGGAAAGGCTATATCTATCATATTGTAAGTTAGACGAAGAGGGTAAAACTATTAGGCCTTCTTATTTGATTGGCTTAATGCTTAAACTATTTCCAAGTATTAAAACATATGATGAAGAAGAATATAAGGAAGATTTAGGACATATCTTAGGGTCTGATAAAGGTATATATCATCTTATTAAGGGTATAAAGAATTATCCAAGTGCAAATGTTTCAAACTATTGGAGAGAATTATATAGCTACTATTATCAAGATGAAAAAGGACAAGATATATTAAAAAATATAATTAAAGGAATCTATTATAAAAACTTTGAACTTGGATTAGGAGAAGATATTGCCAAAGACTTATATGGCAACTCACTTTTAGGTAGTGTTACAAGATTTGAACAATTTGGATCTTGCCCATTTTCACATTATGCAAAATACGGGTTAAACTTGCAAGAACGCGTGGAATATAGTTTGCAAGTCTTTGATATAGGGAATTTATTTCATGATTCTTTAGAGATATTCTCGAAAAGATTACATAATAGTGACTATGATTGGAGTAATATACCGGAAGATATACAGAATAAGTGGGCAGAAGAAAGTGTTGTTCTAGCAGCAGAAGACGACAATAATGCTATATTTAGTAGCAGTAGACGTCATGAATATATAGTAAGCAGGGCAAAGAGGATAATCACAAGAACAATATGGGCGTTGAAACAACAAATAACTAAAGGTGACTTTATTCCCTTTGGTTATGAAGTTTACTTTTCAGAAGAGGAAGGGCTAGAAAGCCTTGATATAATGCTTTCAGAAGATAGCTCGGTTAAATTACGTGGAAGAATTGATAGGATAGATGTTTTTGAGGACGATAACAAATTAATGGTTAGAGTAGTTGATTATAAATCAGGAAAAACTAGCTTTGATTTGTTAGGAATTTATCATGGACTACAACTTCAGTTAGCTATTTATTTAAATGCTGCTATTGAATACATGAAGAAGCTTAATCCGGATAAAGAAATTATTCCTGCAGGGATTTTATATTATCACATAGATGATCCCATTGTTGATAAAAACAGCGATATAGAAATGAGTATATTAAAAGAGTTAAAGATGGATGGCGTTGTTAATAGGGATGATGAGGTGATAATGCGCCTAGATAAAAGCTTTGATAATAAAGAAAGTGAATACATAAAGGCTTCGGTAACTTCAAGTGTAATACCAGTAGCTACCACTACTAAAGGTATCCTTACTAAGAATTCAAAAGTGCTGGCGAAAACGGAGTTAAAGGCTATAGAAAGATATGTTACTGGACTAGTAAAAGAATATGGTAGAGGCATATTGTCAGGTGATTTAGAGGCAAGACCATATAAATATAAGGATAGGACAGCTTGCAAGTATTGTCCTTATGATGGAATTTGTGGTTTTGATCCTAAAATAGAAGGATATAGTTATAGAAAGTTATTTGATCTAAAAGGTGATGAAATATGGGATAAAATTGAGGAGGGGGAAGCAAATCATGAATTGGACGAATGAACAACAGAAAGTAATTGATCTAAGAGACAAGAATATTTTAGTTTCTGCAGCAGCAGGTTCAGGAAAAACGGCTGTATTGGTTGAGAGAATTATTTCTATGATTTCTGAAGGCGATAATCCTATAGATATAGATAAGTTATTAATAGTTACTTTCACAAATGCTGCAGCAGCTGAAATGCGAGAGAGAATTGCTCAAGCAATAGAAAAAAAGATATCTCATGAGCCTGAAAATCTACATTTACAAAAGCAAATGATGTTAATTCATAATGCACAGATAACAACTATTCACAGCTTTTGTTTATTTGTTATAAGAAATTATTTTAATCTAATTCATATTGATCCTTCCTTTAGAGTTGCTAATGAATCAGAACTTGTTTTGCTAAGATCAGATGTTGTAGAGAAACTTCTTGAAGATTATTATGAAAAGAAAGATAAGGACTTCTTGTATTTTGTAGAATGTTTTGCATCTGGAAAGTCTGATGATGTAATTGAAAAATTAATACTTAAATTACATGAATTTTCAATGAGTTTTCCTTGGCCAGAAGATTGGTTAGAGGAAAAAAAGAATGCATACAATATTAATAAAGTAGAAGATATGGAAGCTACTGACTGGATACTTTCTTTAAAATTCTACATAGAATCTGTTATAGAAGATATAGAGGATAAATATAAGGAACTTGTGGATTTGTGTGAAGAAGAAGATGGACCACAAGCATATTTGGAGGCTATAAATGATGATATTGAACAAGTGAAAAGACTAAAAAGAATTAAAAATAAAGAAATACAAGCTACATATATAGATTATTATGAGGAATTTGGCAATTTTAAATTTAAAGCATTATCTAGGAAACAACAAAAGAATGTTCCGGAAGAGAAAAAGGATTTAGCTAAAAAAATTAGACAAGAAGTAAAAGATCTAATTAATGATATTATTAAGAGCTATTTTTTTCAAAGCCCAGAAGAGATGGTAGAAGATATTGGGGCTATGAAGCCAGCAATAGAAGTTTTGATAAATGTTACCAAGGATTTTTCTAAGGCTTTCGATAAGAAAAAGACAGAGCGAAAGCTTGTGGATTTCAATGACTTAGAACATTTTTGTCTTAACATTTTAGTAAAAAAGGAAGATGGAAAACTTGTATATTCATCAGCAGCTGATGAATTGGCTAAGCACTATGAGGAGATATTAATAGATGAATATCAAGATAGTAACTCTGTCCAAGAAACCATATTAAATAGTGTTTCTAGGGAGCGCTATGATAAACCTAATCGTTTTATGGTTGGTGATGTAAAACAAAGCATATATAAGTTTAGGCTTGCAAGACCTGAAATCTTTATGGAAAAATATATGCAATATGGCGATGATGAAAATAATAATGATAATATAAAAAATCAAAAGATAGATTTACATAAGAATTTCAGAAGTAGAGGTATTGTTTTAAATACTGTTAATGCAATATTTAAGCAAGTAATGACCAATAAGATTGGGAATATTACGTATGATGATAAGGCATCTCTTTACCTAGGTGCAGATTTTCCTAAAGGCTCTGATTTTGTATCAAACAGTAGTGAAGTAATTCTAGTTCCTGAGATATTAGATGAAAACACAGGTGAAGATAAGAAGGAAATAGAAGCAAAAGCTATAGCATTAAGAATTAAAGAACTTATTGATGAAGAAAATGGACTTGAAGTTTATGATAAAGAAACTAAGAAATATAAGAAGGCACAGTACAAGGATATTGTGATTTTACTTAGGACTATGAAGCAATGGTCTGATGTTTTTGTTGATGTTTTAACTGGAGAAGGAATCCCCTGTTATGCTCAAACTCAGACAGGATATTTTAATACCTTAGAGATAAAAACAATTTTAAATTTTCTAAGAATTATTGATAATCCAAGACAAGATATTCCATACACAGCCATACTATCTTCATCAATAGTTGGTCTTAACACTAATGAATTAGCAAGAATAAGAATGGTAGACCGTAAGTGTTCTGTATATGAGGCTAGTGTAAAATATGTAGAAAATCATAGCAGTGAAGATGGAATAGAAGATTCTCTTACAAAAGAATTAAGAAAATTCCTTGACGATTTACATAAATTCAGAGATATGGTACCATTTCAAACAATAAACGAATTAATAATTAATATTCTAGAAGAGACAGGTTATTATAATTTTGCAGCAGCGATGCCTTCTGGGGAAAAAAGAAAAGCAAATATTGATATGTTAGTTCAAAAAGCTGTTCAGTTTGAAGAAACAAGCTATAGTGGTTTATTTCATTTTATCAGATATATAGAAAAACTTCATAAATATGATGTGGATTTTGGTGAAGCAGATGCCGTAAGCGGTAGTGATAATTCGGTTAAAATTATGAGTATACATAAAAGCAAGGGTTTAGAATTTCCAATTGTTTTTGTTTCATCTATGGGAAAGAATTTTAATCAACAAGATGCTAAAGACAAGATACTTGTTCATCCGGATTTAGGTCTAGGCACAGACTTTGTTGATCCAAAAGAAAGAATAAAAGCACAGACCTTATTAAAAAAGGTTATTCAAAAAAACATTGTTTTGGAAAACTTAGGAGAAGAATTACGAGTTCTCTATGTTGCCCTGACACGTGCAAAAGAAAAACTTATATTAACAGGCTCTGTTAAAAAAATGGAGGACCAATTTTTAAAATGGGAAAATATATGCAAGCAAAGGAATGTAGAAATGCCTTTTTATCAAATCAGTAAGGCCCGAAGCTATTTGGACTGGGTAATTCCTTCATTACTGAGACTTAAAGGTTTGGAGATAATTAAGCAAGGCAAAAGGGAATTATTTGTTTCAGAGCATACACTTGATAACTTAGCTAACATTTCCATAAAGATTTTATCTGATGAGGAATTAATGATAAGAGAAGTTATAGAAGATATGGAAAAAGAGCAGATAAAAGGTGAACTTATCAATTGGGATGCTAGTAAGGTATATGATGAAAACATAAGGCAAGATTTAGATAAATTAATGAATTACAAATATCCTTATGATTTAGAAACCAAGATATATGCAAAAATGACAGTTACAGAACTTAAAAGATTAAGTCAGTTAGAAGAAGAGGAAACTGCTTCTAGATTAAAAGGAACAAGTAGTGCGACTGATACAGTAGCAATACCTAACTTTATGCAAGAAGGCAAGGATATAAAAGGAGCTTCATTAGGAAACTTGTACCATAAAATATTGGACAAGAAGGATATTATACAAATTAAAGATCCTCAATCTTTGAATAAATATTTGAGTGATTTGCATAACAATGGTAATTTAACAACAGAGGAATTAAAAACAATAAATCAAGAAAAGCTTCTTATGTTTTTGACCAGTAATATTGCAGAGAGAATGAGAAAAGCTTCTATGGAAAAGAAACTCTTCACAGAACGCCAATTTATCATGGGTGTGGAAGCTACTGAGATAAATAAACATATGAAAAGTGATGAACTTGTTTTAATTCAAGGTATTATTGATGTATACTTTGAAGAAGAAGGAGAAATAGTTTTATTAGATTATAAGACTGACAGGGTAGATTTCTCAACCGGTGAGGAGACTTTAATCAAAAGGTATGCTGTTCAGTTAGATTACTATGAAAGAGCATTAGTAAAATTAACAAATAAAAAAGTTAAAGAGAGAGTTATCTATTCTTTTGCATTGGACAAAGCTATAAGGCTATAAAGTGAATTAAATCCATTCATATTGGTAATACTAAATAAAGATTTATATAGTAAAACTTAATATATGAAAGGATATTTAAGATGGGAAAGAAAAAAAAGAAAAAGATTGACTTGAAAAATATAAAGCGAGAAGAAATGACCAAGTATGAAATTGCAAAAGAATTGGGACTTATAGATAGAGTAGTAGAGAATGGCTGGGGGTCCTTAACAGCCAAAGAAACTGGCAAAATAGGTGGAATAATGACAAAGCGTAAGAGGCAAGCTAAAAAGGAGGCGTTAGAAAGCAATGATAATGAAAAAGAAAATGCTGATGATATATAATCCCTCTGCGGGAACGGGAAAAATCAAAGAGCATTTATCAGACATAATTGAGTTATTTTCAACAGCTGGCTATAAAATAACGATATATGCTACAAGAAAAAATAGTAACATAATTCAGGATGTTATTGATTTTTTGGAAAATGATAAGTTTGATAAAATTGTTTGCTCCGGTGGAGATGGTACCCTAAACCAAGTAATTAGTGGAATAATAATGTCGGGGAAGGAGCCAATCCTTGGCTATATCCCTGCTGGTACCACTAACGACTTTGCCTATAACTTAGGAGTTTCTAAGAATAAGATACAGGCTGCAAAAGTTGCCATAGCTGGGGAACCTTTCAAAAGCGATATTGGATTATTGGGAAAAAGATTATTTACATATGTTGCTGCCTTTGGCATGTTTACAGATGTTTCCTATGAGACTGTACAAACAACAAAAAACTTATTAGGACGTATGGCTTACATATTAGAAGGAATTAAAAGACTGCCCTCAAGTTTAAAAGCTTATGAAATGAAATTAATTTATGGAGATACTAAGATTTCCGGAGAATTTATATTTGGCATGGTTAGTAACTCTAATTCAGTAGCTGGATTTAAAGGTCTTACTGCTAAGGGAGTGCTCTTAAATGATGGGTGTTTTGAGGGGGTTTTTATTAGACGTCCCAAAAACATTATGGAAATACAAGAAATTATTAATGGACTTCTAGCAAGCAAGTTAGAAAGTGATTTGATTGTATCTTTACCAGTTGAAAAATTACAAATCGTTTCATCAGAAGCTGTTCCTTGGACTGTTGATGGAGAATATGGTGGTGAATACAAGGCTGTAGAAATACAAGTAAAAAAAGAAGCCTTTACAATTATGCGAAATCAAAAATAAAGTAATGAGGTGAACAAATGAGATTTAGGCCATGTATTGATATACATAATGGAAAGATAAAACAGATAGTAGGTGGAAGTCTAGAAGATGAAGGCGATAGTGCAAAAGAAAACTTTGTTTCAATTAAGGATGCGGCTTATTATGCTAACTTGTATAAGAACGATAATCTAAAAGGTGGGCATGTTATAATGCTAAATCCTATTGATAGCGAGTATTATGAATCAAATTATAAGCAAGCAAAGCAGGCACTACAAGCATATCCTAGAGGACTTCAAATCGGTGGAGGTATTAATGATGAGAATGCCAAGGAATTTTTAGACTTAGGGGCATCTCATGTTATTGTAACATCTTTTGTATTTAAAGATGCTAGTATAAATTATCAAAATCTTGAGAAATTAAAATCTGCTATAGGAAAAGAGAAACTTGTATTAGATTTAAGTTGCAGAAAGAAGGATAATGAATACTATATTGTCACAGATAGATGGCAACGTTTTACTGATGTTAAGCTAAACCATGAGACATTGGATAAGTTATCTGATTTCTGTGATGAATTTTTAATTCATGGAGTGGATGTTGAAGGTAAATCTTCAGGTATAGAAGAGGACTTAGTGCTTATGTTAGGTAAGTGGGATGAACTTCCGATTACTTACGCTGGTGGCGTAGCTACCTATTCTGATATAGAATTAATTAAGAAGTTAGGCAATTCAAAGGTCGATGTTACAATTGGAAGTAGTCTAGATATATTCGGTGGGACTATGGAATATAATAAGGTAGTGAAAATGTGCAAATAGGAGGCAAGTATGGAAGCATATACAGGTTTTGCACAAGTTTATGATACATTTATGGACAACGTTCCCTATGATGACTGGGTTAAGTATTTACATCAGTTATTAAAAGAATATGGTGTTGATAGTGGTCTAGTGTTAGACTTAGGATGTGGAACAGGTAATATAACTAGAAGGCTTAGGACACTAGGTTATGATATGATTGGTTTAGACAGTTCTAGCCAAATGCTTGAAATAGCAAAGCAAAAGGGAAAATTTGAAGACATACTTTATATTAATCAAGATATGCGGGACTTTGAATTATATGGAACTGTATCGGCAGTGGTTAGTATTTGTGATAGTATGAATTATATTACTTCTGAAGATGAGTTGTTAGAGGTTTTTAAGTTAGTAAACAATTATTTGGATTCAGGTGGAGCTTTTATCTTTGATATGGATACTAAGTATAAGTATGAAAGTGTTTTAGCTTATAATGTTATAGCGGAAGATAGAGATGATTCTAGCTTTATTTGGAGTAATTATTATTATGAAGAAGAACAGATAAATGAATCCAATATTTCTATATTTATAAACAAAGAGGAAGATATATTCGAAAGATTCAGAGAAATACATTTTCAAAAGGCTTATTCTATTGAGACTGTAGTTGACTTAATAAAGAAGGCAAATATGGAGTTTGTTGCCGTTTACGACGCATTTACACATAAAGCTCCTAGAGATGAAAGTGAAAGAGTATATTTTGTTGCAAGAGAAAGATATCAGGAGAATAAGACTTATATAAAGGAGCATGAAGATTAGAATGAAAGATTATATAGTAAGAGCGGTTGCAGCAGATAATCAAATAAGAGCATTTGCAGCAACAACAAAGAACTTAGTAGAAGAAGCAAAAAATCTACATAATACCAGTCCAGTAGCGACTGCAGCACTTGGGCGCTTATTAACAGCAGGTGGTATTATGGGAATTATGTTAGGTGGAGATGAGGATATACTGACTCTACAAATTAAAGGTGACGGACCTATAGGAGGCTTGACTGTAACTGCAGATTCACAAGCCAAAGTTAAAGGTTATGCCCATAACCCTATGGTTATGATACCTGCTAGCCCAGAAGGTAAGTTGGATGTTGGCGCAGCTATAGGATCAGGATATATTAATGTAATAAAGGACTTGGGACTTAAAGAACCTTATTCTGGCCAAACGAATTTAGTTACTGGTGAAATTGCAGATGACCTTACCTATTATTTTGCAAGTTCGGAACAAGTGCCTTCTACAGTAGGCTTAGGCGTTCTGATGAATAAAGATAATACTGTAAATATTTCAGGTGGGTTTATTATTCAACTAATGCCATTTACTGATGAAAAGGTTATAAAAAAATTAGAAAATAGAATAGAAAGTATTGACTCGGTTACTAATTTATTGTTAAAATATAAAACGCCTGAAAAAATATTAGAATATATTTTGATGGGTTTTGATTTAAAAGTATTAGAAACAGTACCTACCGAGTTTTACTGTAATTGTAGTAAAGAAAGAGTTGAAAAAGCAATTATTAGTATAGGTAAAAAAGAACTTAAGGAAATAATAGAGGATGGCGAAACTATAGAAGTTAATTGTCATTTTTGTAGCAGTAAATATTATTTTGATATGGAAGAACTAAAAGAAATCTATCAAAATAAATAATTAACAAGGTATAGAAAGGAAATGAAGATTATGGATTCAGATTTTCATAGTTGCCAGAATTATAGTGCTGATAAGCTTCATCATGAATGTGGAGTGTTTGGAATTTATGATTTAGATGGTGGAAATGTTACAGATTCTATATATTATGGTTTATATGCTTTGCAACATAGAGGGCAAGAAGGTTGTGGAATAGCAGTAAGTAATACTAATGGGCCTCGGGGTAATATTATGTCACATAAAGGCATGGGATTAATGAGTGAGGTTTTTACATATGAGGACTTAGAAAGTCTGTCCGGAAATATAGGAGTTGGGCATGTAAGATATTCCCCAGAGAGTGGTAGAACAAGAGAAAATGTGCAACCACTAGTTTTGCATTATGCAAAAGGGACTTTGTGCTTGGCTCACAATGGAAATATTATAAATAATAAAGAATTAAAGCATGAACTAGCTTATACAGGTGCAATATTTCAAACTTCAGTTGATACTGAGATAATTGCTTATATTATTGCTAGAGAAAGATTAAAAACAAATTCAGTAGAAGAAGCTGTTCACAATGCAATGAAAAAACTAAAGGGAGCTTATTCTTTAGTGATTGCAAGCCCAAGGAAGCTAATAGGGGTTCGTGATCCTTTTGGATTTCATCCTCTTGTAATTGGAAAGAGAGATAACACTTATGTAATTGCTTCTGAAACAAGTGCTTTAGATGCAATAGATGCTGAGTTTGTTAGAGATGTAGAACCAGGGGAGATTATTTCTGTTGATAAGGACGGTCTCCACTCAGACAAATCGATGGTACAAGAAAAGCAAGCAAGATGCATATTTGAATATATTTATTTTGCAAGAGCAGATAGTAAAATTGATAATGTAAGTGTTTATAGTTCAAGGATTAAGGCAGGAAAGCTTTTAGCAAAGAGGTTTCCTGTAGAAGCTGATTTGGTTGTTGGTGTCCCAGATTCAGGTAAAGCTGCGGCAGTAGGTTTCGCTCAGGAATCAGGCATTGAATATGGTACTGCATTTATTAAGAATAGCTATGTTGGACGCACATTTATAAAGTCTAAACAATCTATGAGGGATTCTAGTGTAAGAATTAAGTTGAATGTATTAGAAGAAATAGTTAAAGGCAAAAGAATTATTATGATTGATGACTCTATAGTTAGAGGTACAACAAGTGGGAGAATAGTTAGGGCTCTTAAAGAAGCTGGCGCAACTGAAGTGCATGTACGCATTAGTTCACCACCCTTTTTATATTCTTGTTATTATGGTACTGATATTCCTTCTGTTAAAGAATTGATTGCCTATAATAATACAGTAGAGCAAATATGTGAAAAGATTGGTGCAGATTCATTAGGATATTTAGAGGTGGAGGATCTTAGTCAGATAATTAATGGTGAAAAAGGATATTGTGATGCATGCTTTACTGGTAATTATCCAGTTGAGCCACCTGTCCAATAATTATGTGTTATGGGGACGTTTCATTTAACACACAAAATTTGTGTATTAAATGAAAAACGTCCCCATGACACACTTATAAAAGGAGGTATACTATGAATTTTCAACACGAAGATAATCGTATATTTTTATTAAATGAAGATGGTAAAGAGATTGCAGAAGTAACATTTCCATCCTTAAAGGATGATGTTGTTAATATTAATCATACTTTTGTTGACCCTTCTCTTAGAGGTCAAGGAGTTGCAACTAAGTTAATGATGGAGCTTGCTAAGAAGTTAAGAGCGGAGAACAAAAAGGCTCTTATATCATGTCCTTATGCAGTGCAATGGTTTGATAGGCATGAAGAATATAAGGATGTAGTTTATAGATCATAGGGGTGAAAAGATGAAGAGGATTGCAAAGTTTCATAAGGTGAGTAAGGAACAGTTTATTAAGGATTGGATTGATACATTTCCGGAAACTGACAAGGAAGATGTAATTAAGCTATATGACAATATTGAGTATCCTAAGAGGGCTACTAAAGGTTCAGCTGGATATGATTTCTTTAGTCCTATGGCTTTTAATCTTGCTCCAGGGGAAGGTATTAAGATCCCTACTGGAATTAGAACTGAAATTTCAGAAGGATGGGTATTAAAATGTTATCCAAGGAGTGGTTTAGGTTTTAAATACCGCTTACAACTTAATAATACTGTAGGAATCATTGATAGTGATTATTTTTATTCAGATAATGAAGGTCATATGTTTGCTAAACTTACTAATGACTCAAAAGAAGGAAAAGTCCTAGAACTTCAAGCTGGGGTGGGCTTTATGCAAGGGATTTTTGTCGAGTATGGAATAACTATTGATGATAGTGTAGATGAACTAGATGTAAGAAATGGTGGACTAGGTAGCACTAGTAGGTAGTTTTTAAAAGCTTGTTAGGAGTTGATTAATTATGAAAAAGTCCTTTTTAAGTTTAATTTATGTTCTCGTAATGATGATGTTTATGGTTGCTTGTGCTAATAGTGGTGAGAATGAAAGTAATCCTACTTCAGACCATAATATGGAGGCAACAACCTATGAAATTATCAATAATTTTGATGGAGTTACAATGACTATCAAAGAATCAAGTATATCGTCTAATGGTCTGACTGTGATAATAGAGAACGACTCCAATAAAGAGTGCATATTTGGTGAGTTTTTTGTTTTAGAGAAGAAAATAGATGATAGTTGGTATCAAGTTCCTGTTGAAATAGAGGGGGATTACGGATTTGAAGATATTGGTCATGTGTTGAGGGGACGTTTCATTTAACACACATATTTATGCGTGTTAAATGAA
>CAZOGN010000022.1:0-26387 GCA_964579655.1 uncultured Lachnospiraceae bacterium | reverse complement strand
TGTTTAGAATATGCTTCCGCCTACGAATTCTTTTAGGATGGAGTTGCTTGGTACTTGGTCGCTATTTACGCTTAGGAAATAGTCTAGGAACTTTAGTAGTCTGTTGGCTTCTAGAGATGCCTTTGAATCTATGTTTATGTCAAAGAGCAAAGGCTCTGCATAAGGCTTTAGTATAGCAAGTTCATAGATTAGCGCCGAGTTAAACATTACATCTGCTTCTTCTTGATAAGGGAAGATGTTTCTTTCTTCGCCTCTTCTTACAGATGGCCACATTTCTATAGTGTCTTTTGCTGATGCTCCTCTGGTTCTTGCATCTCTTACAATTCTTCTAATTAGTCTACCGTCAGTTGTTGAAATTCTATTGTGTTCGTCTACGTTTAGTGTAGTAAGGGCACTAATATATATCTTAAACTTCATATCTCTAGATAAACTATAAGATAATTTATCATTAAGCCCATGAATTCCTTCAATAACAAGAATGTCTTCTTCACCTAACCTGGTGTAGTTACCCTTATATTCTCTTCGACCAGTTACAAAATTATAAACTGGCAAGTCAACTGTTTTTCCATTAACCAAGTCAGTCATGTGCTCGTTAAATAATTCAACATCTATAGCATCAAGAGATTCAAAGTCAGGATTACCAAACTCATCTATTGGAATGTTGGCATCTGGAGTTCTTTCTTTATAATAATTATCTACACCAATTGGATGTGGAATTAAGCCATGGGTTCTAAGTTGTACTGATAGCCTATGTGAAAATGTTGTTTTCCCTGATGATGATGGGCCTGCAATCATAACAAACTTCTTACCTGTAGATTCTTTAATTTGTTTTGCTATTTCACTTATTCTAGCCTCTTGTAATGCTTCTTGGATTAATATAAGCTCATTAATGCTTCTCTTTACAATTACATCATTTAGGGCTCCAACCGTGTCAATTCCCATGGATTGTGTCCATTTGTTTGATTCTTTTAGAGTATTAAAAAGCTTTGCTTGTGGCTTATATTCATCAACCTTTTTTGGTTCTTGCTTAGATGGAAGAACTAGCATTATTCCACCTTCATAATATAAAAGATCAAAATATTTTAGCATGCCAGTGCTATAAGGCATATATCCATAAAAATAATCTTCATATTTTTCTAAACTATAAATATTTGTTCTAGAACTGCGACGATATCTAAACAACTTTTTTTTATCATACATTCCATACTCATGAAATAATTCTATGGCGTCACCTGTTGCTATCCTTTTCTTTTCAATAACAACATCTCTTTCAACAATATCTTGCATTTCTGCTTTAATATTAGCCACATCTTCTTTTGTCAGCTCGCTTTGCTTATACAAGGAACAATATAACCCATTTGAAACAGAATAATTTATAGAAACACCACGAGATGCTTCCTTACCTAATACATTGTAAATAGCTCTTAGCATTAGAATTATAAGTCCCCTATTATAAGTCTTTCTACCATCACTATCTTTTGTAGTTACAAATTCTAATTCACAATCCCTATCTAATCTTTTATTTAATTCCCTTAGTTTATTATTTACAAGGCCTAATATAATATCATTATCAAAATCAGCCTGGTACTCCTTGCTTATATCAAGGAGCATAGTATCCTTTGGGTATTCCTTTATCTCTCCCTTATACTTAACCTTAATCATCTTATCTTCCTCCCTCTTAGTTTTAGGTTTTATAATATCCCAATCCTTCTTCAATATAAACTAGTTGCTTGTTTATTTCAATCATCCTTTTCCTTGAGTTCTCTGTATTGGACTCATTTAGCTTGTCTCTAATTTGCTTATTAGCTTCTTTTTGATTTAGTAGAAATTGCTGTAAGATGGGGTCCTTATTCTCTAGTAAGTACTTGCCATAAAGATAACAAACTTCTTTGTTTATTTTAGATGATTGTTCAAGAAAAGGTTTAGTGCTATCTTCTATATTATTGTTTTTGGCCTTGATTACTAGATAATATTTCTCGTCATCTATTAACATCTTTTCTTTAATAATTTGGAAATTAATTTTCTCAAGAAACTTTCTTAGCAAATCAAATTCTGACTGGGGTTGCAAAACTAGTTCCTTAATAGTTCTTAGCTTTTCTATACCCTCTCTTAAAATCTTGCAGGTTAGGGCACCGCCCATACCTGCAATTATTATTGTTTCTACTTCATTGGCTGATAGTCTTTCTAAACCATCTGATAGTCTAGATCTAATTATCTGGCTAAATTCTTTTTTCTCGATGTTCTTCCTTGCTATCTCTAGTGGTCCTTTGTTAACATCCATGGCTATTACTTTTTTGGATATCTTGTTTTCAATTAAATATATAGAAATATAGGCATGGTCACATCCAACATCAGCCACACTATGTCCTTTTGTTACCATATCGGTAACCGCCTGTAATCTTCTTGATAAGTCCATACTTATATTCTCCAGTGAAGGGGTTAAAATTCTTTATTGATCCAAATAATCTTTTAATTTACGACTACGACTTGGATGTCTCAACTTTCTAAGAGCTTTTGCTTCAATTTGTCTGATTCGCTCTCTTGTTACTTTAAACTCTTTACCCACTTCTTCTAGAGTTCTTGTTTTTCCATCGTCTAGACCAAATCGCAAACTTACTACTCTTTGTTCTCTTTCTGTTAGGGTCTCCATTGCCTCTAATAGTTGTTCTCTTAGTAAGACAAAGGAGGCAGCATCTTCAGGTTCTTGCACATTTTCATCTTGGACAAAATCACCTAAGTGGCTATCATCTTCTTCTCCAATTGGAGTTTCTAAAGAAACTGGCTCTTGTGAAATTTTTTGAATTTCCCTAACTCTTTCTACAGATATATCCATTTCCTCAGCTATTTCTTCTGGGAAGGGTTCTCTTCCTAACCTTTGTAGTAATAGTCTTTGTGTTCGAATTAGTTTATTTATATTTTCTACCATGTGGACAGGAATCCTTATGGTTCTTGCTTGATCAGCGATTGATCTTGTAATTGCTTGACGAATCCACCAAGTGGCATATGTGCTAAACTTAAAGCCCTTTTTGTAGTCAAACTTTTCAACTGCTTTAATTAGCCCTAGGTTTCCTTCTTGAATTAAATCTAAGAAACTAAGTCCTCTTCCAACATATCTTTTGGCAATGCTTACAACAAGGCGAAGGTTTGCTTCTGATAAGCGCTTTCTTGCATACTCATCCCCTTCTTCTATTCTTTTGGCTAGTATTACTTCCTCGTCTGCTGTTAGCAAAGGGACCTTGCCTATTTCTTTTAAATAAATTCTAACTGGGTCTTCTAAGCTAACTCCTTCAGGAATGGAATAATCAATATCCTCAATTTCACCATCTGCATCAATCTCGTCTTCTACATCAATCTCATCGCCTAAATCGATTTCATCTAAGTCTTCTTCTTCATTTCTAGTATCTCTTAGATAATCTACATCGTTTTTATCAAGAACATCATAAATATTACTTATTAACTTTTCATCTAATTGAAAGTCTTTAAAAAAATCATTTATTTCTTGATATTCTAGTACGTTTTTATTTTTTTTCGCTAGCTCTAAAAGCTCTTTTAATCTTTGGTTAAATTTAAGTTTATTATCAGTCATAACCTACCCCTCCTGGGAAATGCATAAATGCTCCATTTTTATTTATGAAATAAGTTTTGTTTTTGTTATGTCATCAATCTCTTAGTATTTTAACCATCATAGAAATAAATATGCAAATTTTGTAAGGTAGTTAATTCTCCAATTAGCTTTTGTAGACTTGTGACTTCATTTCTTGCTGCTGCTTGGTCAATTTGCTTTTCTAAACTATGTGTTTTAATTCTTATAACCATGTCTTTAAATGCCTTCTGCCTTTCTTGTTGTGTCATATCTCCTTGAATGTCGCTGGTAAATAAAGATGCTACTTCTGATTGTTCTTCTGTTGTCTCAAAATTATTAATTATTTTTGCAGGTGTCAACTGTCTTTCATTCTTGTATTGTTCAAATAATAATTTTGTAACTTTTATATATAGTTCATTTGAAAAGTTCTGTGGTTCAAGAATTCCTTCAATTGAGGCAAAAAGCTTGGGATTGTCTATAAGCCATGTTAAAAGTACTTTTTGTGACATAACTAGACCATCATCCGCAGTCTTTTTCTTATTTTCTTCCGAGCCTGTTCTTATGGGTCTTTTGCTTTCTTTACCTGCTATCATGGTAGCACCATAACGATTTACTAGCTTTCTTAGATCATCAAAAGCAATATTATACTTTCTTGCAATTGTTTCTGTATAGCTATTTCTTTCTATAGTTTCAGAGAAAATTAATAATTTCTTTGCTACTTCATTGAAGAACTTTGTTTTACTTGCTGGATCTTTTAAGTCAAATTCTTTTTCTAATACTTCTATTTCAAATAGGAAGGCATTTTTTGCCCCTTCAATTCTTTTTTCAAATTCTTCTTGGCCTTCTGCTTTAATAAAATCATCTGGATCCTTATGAGGACTTAGGTCTATAACTTTTGCTGTAATTCCTGTTTCCCTAAGTATTTCAATTGCCCTAAGCGCTGCCTTTGTCCCAGCTTGGTCGCTATCATAACAAAGTAGAACCTCTTGTGTATATCTTTTCAATAAACCAGCTTGTCTACTAGTGAAAGCTGTTCCAAGTGATGCTACTGCGTTATTTATGCCTGCTTGGTGTAATGACATTACATCCATATAACCTTCGCATATAATAATACTTGATTTCCTTGAGGTTCTAGCGAACTGTAGGCCATAAAGATTCTTGCTTTTATCAAAGACTTTGGTTTCTGGGGAGTTTAGATACTTAGGCTGGCCTTCTCCCATAACTCTACCGCCAAAACCTATTACTTTGTTATTAACATCCATAATCGGAAAGATGGCTCTATTCCAGAATCTATCATATACATCCTTTTCTTTAAATGTAAAAAGTCCTGATTCCTTTAAAATGTAGTCATCATAGTTTTTTTTCTTTAAATACTTGTATAAGCCAGCTCCTCCTCTGTCAGAATAACCAAGTCCAAACTTCTTAATCGTTTCTTGACTAAATCCACGATCTTCAAAATACTTATAGGCGTGTTTCCCTTGTTCTGAGTGTAAAAGATAGTAGTAGTAAGTGGCTGCTTCTTTGTTTATATCAAGTACTCTTGCCCTCTCTGATCTTCTTCTCTTCTGCTCAGGTGTTTGTTCTTCTTCAGGTAAATTAACTCCAACACGTTCTGAAAGTTGTTTTAAGGCCTCTATAAATGAATAGTTTTCATATTCCATAATAAAGGTAAATACATTTCCACCAACTCCACAACCAAAACAGTGATACAACTGCTTATCTGAACTCACACTAAATGAGGGAGTTCTTTCATTGTGAAATGGGCAAAGCCCCATATGGTTACTACCTCTCTTTTGCAAATGAACATATGAACCTATTACATCTATTATGTCATTTCTTACTCTAACTTCTTCTACAATTTCATCTGGATAATACAATATATCATATCCTTTCTAATCTGACATCCTAAAATATTCCCCAAGACTTTGGTATGGTTAGCTCAGAGAACTTAGACGTTGCAAATCTATCTGTCATTCCTGCTATGTAATCACAAACTGCCCTTTCCTTTGTAGACTTTTTATCTACTATCATGTTTTGATATTCTTCTGGTAAAAGGTTAGTATTGCTCATGTAATACTTATATAGGTGTCCTAGTAATCCCTCTACTTTTAGTTCTTCACCTTTTGCCTTTGGGTTGGTGTAAACATTTTTAAACATATACTCTCGCATGCCATATATGGATTCTTCTATTTCTATAGACATTATTATATTAGCTTGTCCCTCACTTTGAGAAACTATGTCATGAATTATATTATCTAATCTTTCTTTTACAGTATCCCCTAGAATATGAGTAAATTCTTTGGGTATATCCTCTTCTTTCATGATGTGCGCTCTAATAGCATCGTCTATATCATGATTTATGTATGCAATCTTATCTGCAAGTCTTACTATTTTTCCTTCTAGTGTGTTTGGTAGTCCTCTTGTCTGATGATTTATAATCCCATCTCGCACTTCCCTTGTAAGGTTGAGTCCTTTGCCGTGATTTTCTAAAACTTCCACAACTCTAAGACTTTGGCTTGCATGATCAAAGCCTGAGGGGTTTATCTTACAAAGTGCTCTCTCTCCTGCATGTCCAAAGGGTGTATGTCCTAAATCATGGGCAAGTGCAATTGCTTCTGTTAGGTCTTCGTTTAACCTAAGAGCTCTTGCAATTGTCCTGGCTATTTGTGCAACTTCAAGTGTATGGGTTAATCTTGTACGATAGTGATCTCCTTCTGGTGCTAAAAATACTTGTGTTTTGTGTTTCAATCTTCTAAATGCTTTGGAGTGTAAGATTCTATCTCTGTCTCTTTGGTATATTGGCCTAATATCACAAGCTTTTTCCCGCCTATCTCTTCCTACAGACTGGTCGCTAAAGGCTGCATATGGACTTAAGTATTCATGTTCCGATTCTTCAATTCTTTTTCTTAGACATTGGCTCAATTTAAAGCACTCCTTTCCATTTCTATGGATAATGACATTATAATAATTATTCAGATTTTAGTCTATAGTTTATTGCAATTATATTAGTCAAATCCTTTGTTCCATCTTTTTATCTCACTTTCATCAAAAGGATATTCTGGTGTTTGTATAGATCCTCTTAGGTCTTCTTCAAAATACCATGGACAATCTTCTTTTTGGGGATTCTTTAATATATGAAATTCCTGAGCTGGCATATATCCTTGAGCCAGCAAGTAGCAAGAATCCCCATCTTCATTTTCTGCCTCATCTACAATCAATACACAGTGACCTGGGCTACCGCCTTTTATTATCATATCTCCTGGCTTCAAGTCTTCTATTTCAATACTGCTACTCTCATTATCTAAAGAAAGAGTACCTGCATACACCATAACTTGGGTTAAATACTTACGGAAATTTTCATAACTATCATCATAGCTAGCAGTATTCACCCATGAAACATTATTACCATCAACTTGAATTCGCTTCCCATCTCGCCAATTTGTATAATCCATTAGGAATCCATTTGTTAAGTGAAATTCTATATTTTCATAAGCTTGCTTTTCCCAGTAGTATTCGCTATAAACTCTCATAATACTATCTGCACATTGTTGCAAGTCACTGCTTCCTACGTCAAAAGCATAAACTGCAACTTGAGCTGTTTGGTTTCTCTTTTCATTACCATCATATAATAAAACAGGGCTTTTATCTTCCTTTAATTCTAAGTTCCTTGTAAATTCTAAAAAGCTTCCACTTGTAGCCTCAACCCTACTGTAATCCTCTGGAGTATTTACACGATTTTGGGCTGTCATTCCTTCAGGATTTATGTAGCTTACTGGAGTTTTAGTTTCCTCTGCTTCTTCTGGCTCCTCTGGTTCTTCTGATTCTTCAAGTTCTTCTGGCTTTTCTTGGTTGTTTGTCTCTTTCTCAAATTCAATTCCTTCGGGTATTGAATCAGGGGGTTCTCTAGCATCATCCATTATCTTTTTTATAAAAGCAAGTATTATTAAAACTAAAATGCCAATAATTATAATATGAATTATTGTAGTTGATTTCTTATTTTCATTTTTCATACTTTTGTGTTTGCTAACTTGAGGATTTGTAAATTTTATCATAGGCAAACACTTATACACCACCTTATATTTTATATATTATACTGTTTTTCTTGAAAAATCCATATTAAATGCTGATATTCTTTTGTAGAAAGGGGCATATATGTTTACTGATTTTAAATTAACCAGTGCTTATAAAAATGCAAAGGTCAAATATTTTGATAAAAACTCTAAATATATATTTTTTAGTGATATTCACAGGGGAGACGACAGTGTCTCTGATGAATTTGCAAGAAATCAATTAGTTTTACTTTATGCCCTAAATTATTATTATGATAGAGGCTACACTTATGTAGAAGTGGGTGATGGTGATGAATTATGGAAACACCGTGAATTTCGTCATATCCGCTTAGCCCACAGCGATATCTTTGAGGCTATAAAAAAATTTTATACAGATGACCGTCTTATTATGTTATACGGAAACCATAACCTTTTTCTAAGAAATAAAAGATATGTGAAAAAGAACCTCTACTACTATTATGATGAATATACCCAAGACATTCATGACCTTTTTAAAGGAATCACTCCCCATGAGTCTTTGGTCTTAAAACAAAAAAATAACAAACAAAAAATCCTAGTTGTCCACGGACATCAAGGTGATTTAATGAACGATCAACTATGGTTTTTAAATATGCTTCTGGTGCGTTATTTTTGGCGCTTTATGAATTTGGTGGGCTTTCAAAACCCTTCTAGCCCTGCAAAAAATCATTTCAAAAGGCATAAGGTTGAAAAGAATTATAAGAAATGGATTAAGAAACACAAAATAATGCTTATTTGTGGACATACCCACAGACCGAAATTCCCTAAACCACGGGAACTTCCCTACTTTAACACTGGATGTTGTATACACACTAAAGGATTTAATGGAATAGAAATTGTAAACAATAAAATACTGATGGTTGACTGGAGCGTCCAGGCAAATGAAAGTGGTAAGCTTCAAGTTGTGCGAAGCGTTATGAGGGCTGGGGGCTTTGAATTTTAGCTCAAAGCCTCTGCAGCCCGTTTTTTATGATTTATAGTTCTAGTTGCTCACAGTTTTTGGCTGATGGACATCCTGAACAATTGCCACAGAAGTTCCCCTCCCTAGCATTTTTCACTTGTCTATATATTAAATATCCAGTGTACACTGCTACTGCTAATCCAATTATAATTCCTGCCATATTAATTCTCCTTTATATTTGCTACCAGGTAGCTAAAATCTAAAATAATCTGCCGATTTGGTAGATTAATGTTGAGGCTAACCATGCTGATACTAGTTGAAATACCACTACAAATGTTGTCCATTTGGCTGATTTTAATTCTTGTGCTATTACTGCAATTGCAGCAACGCAAGGTGTGTAAAATAATACAAATATCATCATTGCATATGCATTTAGTGGCCCAAAGCCTATAGCTCCTAGGGATTGTGTCATAGAACTTAAGCCTGCTACTGAATCAATATTGCTTACTCCAAATAGTATGCCAAGGCTTGATGCTACTACTTCTTTTGCTGCTAAACCTGCTATTAGACCAACTCCTATTTGCCAGAATCCAAGTCCTGCTGGTTTTAGAATAGGTACTAAAAATCTTCCTATTGCTGCTCCAAAACTATCAGACATATCTTCCACAAAGCCTGTAATTCCAAAGTTTAAAACAAACCAGAGTATTACGGATGCTAGGAAAATGGTTGTTCCTGCTTTTGATAAATATTCTTTAACATTTTCCCAAACATAGATCAAAATGCTATATATATTTGGCGTTTTATATTCAGGAAGTTCTATTAACAAGTGATTTGCTTCTACTGATTTACCATCATCTAACTTTGTTTTTGCAATTTTTCTTTCATCTGCTCTTTTTTCCATTAAAGTTGCTATGTAGGCAGTGAAGATTCCTGTTGCTAGACCTATTATATACATAGATAGGGCCGCTAAACTTGCGTATTTTCCGAAGAACATACTAGAAAGCAAAACATATATAGGTATTTTTGCACTACATGACATAAACGGTGTTATAAGTATAGTTTTTCTTCTATCTCTTTCATTTTCAAGGGTTCTAGAGGCCATTACTGCGGGCACTGTACAGCCAAATCCAAGAAGCATTGGGATAAATGCTCTACCAGATAGGCCTATTTTATTCATAACTCCGTTCATAACATATGCAACTCTAGCCATATATCCGCTGTCTTCTAAAAACGCTAAAGCCAAGAACAAAATAGCGATGTTTGGTAAAAAGGTTAATATGGTACCTACACCTGCTATAATGCCGTCTATAATTAAAGATTTTAAAATATCTCCCACATTTAATACTGTCAGAGTATTTTGTGCCCACAAACTAAAGCTTTCAAGCCAGCCTTCAAATACCGCTTTTATTCCATCACCCAAAGTAAATGTTAGCAAAAACACAAGTCCCATTATACCTAGAAAGATAGGAAGACCAAGAATTCTATGGGTAAGCAAACTATCGACTTTATCGGTGAACTTTGCTCTTTCTTCTTTATTAACTAAAACCTCTTCTATTATTTTTTCAATAAAATCATATTTTTGATTTATAATGTCAGTTTCATAACTTCTATCAACAATATCAGAAACATCAACAGAAATACTCTCCATTATTTCCGAATCGTTTTCTAATAATTTAATAGCATAAAAACGTGGGTTTTCAATGTCTGGATTATCTCTCACTAGTCTTTCTGATATTTTTATTATCTTATCTTCAATTAAGTCACTATAATTCATTACTGGATAATGTTTTGATGGAATTCCTTTATGGTGAGATGCTGCATGCATCAAAATATCTAATCCTGTCTTTTTTCTGGCTGAAACAGGAATTACTGGGATGCCAAGCATTTCAGGTAGGCGGTGAAGGTCTATCTCCATTCCTCTTTCTTCTACAACATCCATCATATTTAGAGCCAAGACTACTGGTTTACCTATTTCAATTAATTGTAGGGTTAAATATAAATTACGTTCAAGATTAGAGGCATCTGTCACATCCACAATTACATCAACATCATCACTTAGGATATATTGTCTTGTTACTTTTTCTTCTATAGAATAAGAAGTCAAGCTATAAATACCTGGCAAATCCACAAGTTTATATACATGATTGTGGTATTTAAAAGCTCCTTCTTTTTTTTCCACGGTTACTCCTGGCCAGTTAGCAACTTTAAGTTGAGCACCTGTATAAGCGTTAAATAAAGTAGTCTTACCACTATTTGGATTCCCTATAAAACCTATCTGTAATTCTTCCGCCTCTTTATAGTTAGTATTTATATTAGTTATCTTTTCTGACGCCACTTATGTTACCTCTTTTCTCACCATGTACTTGGTTTTTCCTTTTACCTCTATATCTATGTCCTTTACCCATTCTTCTTGCGTAAGACCTATAATCGCTTTCGCTTGCTTCTCGTACAAGAATCTCCTTGGCTATCTCTTTTCCTATAGCCATCCTTATTCCTCTCGCTATAAAAATAACAGAACCATCTAATCCTTGATTTATTTTGCGAATTCTGGTTCCCTCTATCAGCCCCATAGCTTCCATCCTTCTTTTAATGGGCTGTTTAAGTGTAGATTCTTCTACTACATATTCTTTTCCTTTTTTAATGTCATAAAGAGTCATTTTAGTTCCTTTCCAAACTTTTTATATATTTATAATTACTCTTGGACTATTGAGAATCGTTCTCATTAACTAATTATAATTCTTTTTATTATAAATGTCAATTCTTTTTCAGTAATATTTACTAACAAAAAAAGGCAATATAAGCCCTAGTCAATAGACTGGGTTTATTGCCTTATTTAAATAGCATAACAAAAATCGAGGTGACGGGATTTGAACCCACGGCCTCCACGTCCCTAACGTGGCGCTCTACCAAACTAAGCCACACCTCGATGTAATAAATATTATTAAGTTGTTTTGATAACATTAATATATTATAATACTTATGTGAAATAATCAAGTCCAATAACTAAATAGAAGGTGAGTAATTGAGTTTGCCCTACAAATAAGTTCTTAGAATAGGATTAGAACTCATATATTATGAATAAAATCAATTATCAAAAAATATTAGACAAAACTATAGAACAAATTAAGGAGCAAGAGAAGGTTCCTACCCTTCTACTTCATAGCTGCTGTGCACCTTGTAGCAGTTATGTTTTAGAATATTTATCTAGTTTCTTTAAAATAACTATTTTCTTTTACAATCCTAATATTTCTTCTAAAGAAGAATATCAGCTACGTGTAGAAGAACAAAAGCGACTAATTAATGCCTTATCCGTCAAGCACCCCATCAATTTTATTGAAGGCGACTATGACCCTGAGCGTTTCTACCAAATTGCTAAAGGCTTTGAAGATTATCCTGAAGGAGGCAAGCGTTGTTTCCGATGCTATAAACTCAGATTAGAAGAAGCCGCTAAACTTGCCCGTAATAATAATTACGATTACTTCAGCACAACCCTTTCAATCAGTCCTCTTAAAAATGCAACAAAGTTAAATAATATAGGGGAAGAACTATCCAATGAATATAAGATTCCATATCTATATTCAGACTTCAAAAAGAAAAACGGCTATAAGCGTTCCATAGAACTCTCCAAAGAACACAAACTCTACCGCCAAGACTACTGCGGATGTATTTATTCGTGTTAAGGGGCGTGTTAAGGGGGACGTTTCATTTAACACACACATTTATGTGCGTGTTAAATGAAACGTCCCCCTTAACACACGAAACATGCTTGACAAAATAAAAGTCCATATGATAGAATATGAACTTGTAAGCTGCCTTGGCTCAGTAGGTAGAGCGTCGCCTTGGTAAGGCGGAGGTCGGCGGTTCAAATCCGCTAGGCAGCTTGAACATGTGTTAGGGGGACGTTTCATTTAACACGCACATGAATTATGTGTGTGTTAAATGAAACGTCCCCCTAACACACTATTTAAACCAAGTTATTGCTCCTTCATCATTCATTTGCTTTAATATGGTTGCGGCAATTGGAAGTAAAAACATTCCGATTAGGCCAAATAACTTAGCACCTACAAAGATACATATTAAAGTAACAACTGGATGAAGTCCTATCTGCTTTCCAATCACTCTAGGCTCTAGCGTTTGTCTTACAATTGTAATAACTATATACAGAAGAATCATTCCAATACCAATCTTATAATCATCAAATATAAAACCCATAATCCCCCAAGGAATTAAAATCGAGCCAGTACCTAAGACTGGTAGTATATCAATAACTGATATGATTGCTGCTACAGCAAGGGGATTAGGAATTCCAAGTAGAAGCATTCCTATGGTTATTTCTACAAAGGTAATTAACATTAAGAATGCATATGATTTTATATACTTCCATACTGTTCCTATTACATCACCCTTGATATTTCTTGCTTGGATTGCCCTTTTCTCTGGCAGTTGTTTAAATACAAAGTCTGTAATATCATGATAATCTATTGTAAAGAAAAACGAAGATACTATAGTAAATATCGAATTAATCAATAATGCTGGTAACTTAGTTGCAATACTAGCTATAGCTGATAGTAGTGCACTAGATGCACTAGTAACGAAGGATGATACTGTACCTATAGCATTATTTATTACATCTGACATATCAATCGATTGAATATCTGCTTGTGGAATTTTATCTGTTATATAATTTATAGCCTTTTTTAAAAATGGTTCAATTGTATTTGTATAAAAACCTGGAATTTTGGCTATTCCATCTTCACCTAAGGATAATAACTGAGATCCTAGTAATAACAATACTACAGCAAAGACTGCATAAAATATTATTAATACAAAAACAGATACAAGAGAACGATTGATTTTAAATCGATTTGATATTTTTCCTATTGGTCCCTTAAAAATAACTGCTATTATCATTCCTATAACGAAAGGTAAAAGTGCTGGTACTAAATACTTAATTGCAACATATCCTAAACCTAATATGACTGTTAAATATGCAAATTTAATCAAAAATTTTTTCTGTTTTTCTAGATTCATTGACTACTCCTTTAGGTTTTATGAGGAAATTGTATCATCTATAATTTTTAAAATCAATTAAATACTGGATAATATTTTATTATTTTTTTCTTAATATTAATTTTAAGTCATCTTGTATAATTTAGCACTTTAATTTTGTGAAGTTTTAACATGGAAATCCTTTCAATTTCTAAATATAATTAGCTTGTACATGTAAACTTTTTAAATTCATAATGAAAGAGGGGGAATCTAACATTATGCAGTCTATTAGTTTAATGGGTAAAAGGACGGTGGATCTAGATAATAATGTATGTGTTATAATAAGTTATTTTCTAGTAGAAGAAGATAAAATGAGGCCTATATATGGAATCAAGGTTATTCAACAATATGATTCCCGCCAGTTTTTATCAGAGTATACTGAACCTTTATCCTACTCAAAAGATTATGTAGTAAAGATCCTACATAAGCTCATCGATCACAATGTACTGATTTCTAACCTTATTGAAACAGTCGATGATTTAATAGTTTAGTACATGTGTGACAAAAATTAAGGTGTGGCTATGGACCCTTTGGTCTATAGCTACACCTTTTAAAATAAATATTTTTCTACTTTATTCTCTGTCTTACAGCTTCATATGCTAAAACTCCTGTAGCTACAGAAGCATTTAATGAGTCAATATCTCCATACATGGGAATCTTCGCTATAAAATCACATTTTTCCTTAATTAGCCTACCCACACCTTCGCCTTCATTTCCAATAACTAATCCAATAGAACCCTTCATATCAATCTGATACATGACATCTCCATCCATATCGGCACAAACAAACCATAGGCCTTCTTCTTTTAATTGTTCTATGGTTGTTACAAGGTTTGTTACCTTTGCAACAGGTGTATAATTAATCGCCCCAGCTGATGCTTTTGCCACCGTTGCAGTTAATCCCACTGCACGTCTTTTAGGAATTATAACACCATGAGCTCCTGCAATATTTGCAGTTCTAATAATTGCTCCTAAGTTGTGAGGATCTTGTATGCTGTCTAGTAGTATAATAAAAGGTGACTCTCCTTTTTCTTTTGCGATTGCAAGAATTTCTTCTACTGTTGCATATTCATAAGCTGCTGCTTTAGCTATTACTCCTTGATGATTAGCTGTCTCTGACATTTGATCCAATCTGTCTTTTGTAACAAAATCAACAAGTGCATTGTTTTTCTTGGCCTCTTTAATTACAGTTCTAGTTGGCCCATCGTGATTGCCATCTAATATAAATACCCTGTCTATAGTCTTTCCAGAACGAAACGCCTCTAAGACTGCATGCTTACCCTCTATTGTAAATTCTTCATATTTCATATGTCTTACTGCCTCTTTTCTAAACCAATCTTTATTAATTCTAGTATTCTTGGAAAATCATTTGTTAAATATAGATATCCTATAAGTGCTTCAAAACCTGTAGCAATTCGATAGTTAGATTTACTGGCGTTTTTTGCGTAAGTCTTTGACTTGGCATTGCGACCTCTCTTAAATACCGCTATTTCATTTGTTGTTAACTCATCTTTTATATCCTTATATAGCCTTGCTTGAGCTGAAGCTTTTACTAAATCACTGGATTTTTTATGCATATTGTTAACAGGTGCATTGCCTTGTTCTACAACCATAGTGCGAATCACTAAGTCGTATACTCCATCTCCAATAAACGCTAGTGCCAAAGGGGATAAAGTGTTAACATTTATGCCTGATATGTCCATTTGTATATTTATAAAGTCAATCAAGCCAGGTTGAGTTCGGTTATTACTTGCTTCTACACTCAGCTTTTCTTTCTTTATACTCTCTTCCATCTTACCCCTTCTCTTGTATCTTCTAGAACAATTCCTTTTTCTAACAATTCTTCTCTGATTGCATCAGACCTTGCAAAGTCTTTGTTTGCTCTTGCTTGATTTCTTTCTTCTATTTTCTCTTCAATGTCTGAATCTAAAAATTCTTCTTCTTTCTTTCCTTCGATCCCTAGAACATCACATAAAGCAAGAATGTTAGCTGAGACTTTTTTTATTAATTCTAAAGAACTGTCTTCTGTAATTTCGCTATTTGCAAGCTTTACCATCTCAAATATAAATGAAATAGCTTCTGCTGTGTTAAAGTCATCATTCATAGCTTCATTAAACTTATTCTTAAAAGAAGTTATTTTATCTAGAATTTCTTCTTCGCCTTCATTAAGACTTTCTTTTTTTGCTGTTTTTAATAAATGTTCTAAGTTAAATATAGCATTTTGAATTCTTTCTAAGCCATGTTTTGATGATTCTACTAAGTCTTTACTGAAGTTAATTGGTGTACGGTAATGTGCACTTAACATGAAGAAACGTATTACTGACAATGGATATTGCTCACCAATCTCACGAACAGTGAAGAAGTTTCCTTCTGATTTTGACATCTTTTTATTGTCAATGTTTAAAAATCCATTATGCATCCAGTATCTTGCCATTGTTTTTCCTGTAAATGCTTCTGTTTGAGCAATTTCATTTTCATGATGTGGGAAAATCAAGTCTTCACCACCACCGTGAATATCTATTTCATCACCTAAGTATGTGGTGCTCATTACTGAACACTCTATATGCCAACCTGGTCGGCCATCTCCCCATGGTGAGGACCATGAAGGCTCTCCTGGTTTTTTGGGTTTCCATAAAACAAAGTCCATACTATCTTCTTTTTCTTCATCAACAACTATTCGAGCTCCTGCTTCTAGATCATCTATATTTTTCTTAGATAGCTTCCCATAGTCATCAAAGCTTCTTGTTTTATAGTATACCGTTCCATTCTTTTCATAGGCATGACCTTTGTCAATTAAACCTGAAATCATTTTAATCATTCCATCAATTTCCTGGGTTGCTCTTGGAGTATGGGTTGGATCCTTTACATTAAGACTTTTTAAGTCGGTTTGATATTCTTTGATGTAGCGCTCGGATATTTCACTAGCTGTAACTCCTTCTTCCTGAGCCTTTTGTATAATCTTATCATCCACATCAGTAAAGTTTGATACATAATTTACTTCATAACCTATGTGTTCAAAATATCTTCTTACTATATCAAAAAATATAACTGGTCTGGCATTTCCAATATGAATATAATTGTAGACTGTTGGCCCACAGACATACATCCTAACCTTTCCTTCTTCTATGGGAACAAATTCTTCTTTTTTTCTTGTTAATGTATTGTAAATCTTCATCTTCATAACCATGCCTTTCTAATTATTAGCTTCTTTATTATTTATATTTAACTTCTTTACCTTTCCTAATGTTTCTAAAGGTTCTGTAGAAATATCAAGTTCCATTTGATCAACTCGCCCACATACACGTTTTAATTCCTTTACCAAATTCTGATTTTCTCTTTGTAGGCGTGTCAAATCGTTTAGTACTGGATCTGGTAAATGAATTTGATCCATGTCATCCCTTGGTATTTTTACATTGTCTCGTTTTACTACACGGCCAGGAACACCTACTACTGTGGAATTAGGGGGCACTTCAGATAAGACTACTGAGCCTGCTCCAATTTTGGAGTTCTCACCTACAGTAAATGAACCTAGTATTTTTGCCCCTACACTTATCATTACATTATCTTCTATTGTCGGGTGGCGCTTGCCTTGTTCCTTACCAGTTCCACCTAGGGTTACACCTTGGTAGATGGTAACATTGTCACCTATAACTGTAGTTTCTCCAATTACTACTCCTGTTCCATGGTCTATAAATAAGCCTTCTCCTATTTTTGCACCTGGGTGAATCTCTATTCCTGTCTTTCTTACTGTTTTTTGTGAATACCATCTGGCTAAGAAATAATACCCTCTTTTGTATAATTTATGTGCAATTCTATATCTTAGTATAGCCTTAAAACTTGGATATACAATCACTTCCCAGGGACTTTTTATAGCTGGATCCCTTTCCCTTATAGTTTGCATTTCTTTCTTAATATATCTTATTAAACCCACTAATACAACCTCCAATCTTAATAGTTTTCCGATTAAATTAAAAAAAACTCCATCTCCAGAAGAGACGAAGTTATCCGTGGTTCCACTCTATTTATTATGAATTCTTAAGACAATTCAAATTCTACTCTAACATAATAACGGTTTGTACCGGATTAAGCTAAGGCTATGCCCTCACCTAATCAGCTCCCAGATGCACTTCGTTCATATTCTAGCAAAGAATGCTTTCAACCGATGACATTCAATCTCTGTTGCCTTCCTATAAACTACTTTTCTGTTCAGTGCCTTTGTTTTATTATCTAATTTATTCACTATACACTATTTTATGCAAAGTTAAGATATTTGTCAATTGCTTTATACTAAAGTTCTTACTTTCTTTTTCTAGACTACATCATTTATAAACGTCTCGCCAAACAATAATTTAACAAGATTTGCTATGCTAATAACTATTTCAGCTTCTTTATCAGTAGCTTCAATTTTCCCGCCGTCTTTATCAACTTCAATCAGAAAACGCCCTTGATTACTTTCTATAATTGGATCAGTTATATCTGCAACGAAACTTACATAATCCTTTGCCGTTAGCATTTTTATAAATTCCTGTAGATGAATGATTCTTGCCATTATAGCTGTCTTTTGACTGCCTTCTTTCTTTTTGAAAATTCTTTTTTCTTTTAAATGTGTATTCGAAGATATATAATCAAGAAACAATGCAAGTGTTTCCTTTTCATCTTCTTTCTGGGAGATAAGTTCTGTTATATATATGGCTTCGTCTGCCATATATGACAGATAGGCAATAGGGGTATTGTGCTTATAGACAATCAATACTTCTCCCTCTGAACTTCTCATTTCATTAATTAATCTTTTATAATAATGGTCATCTCTTTTTACATAAATCTCATGTTGATGTGAAAGCAACTTATTTGTAAATGATACTAAATTTTTTATTCTATTTGTATCGTCTGTTTCTAGGACTAGAATTTCATAATCATCTTTTTCATTTATACATTCTTCTTCATCGCTTATATCAATTAATTGCTGGTTCCATAATGGCTGTTCATATACAACACTAAAATCAAAAGGCAGGTAAATGCTTTCTTTAACAGGCATTAGATAGGTGAAAGGCATTTTTTTATTATACATTTCTTCCATAGAAGCTTCTATTAGCCTCTTCATAAGGCCTTTTCTTCGTTCACTTTCTTTAGTTGCCACTCCTACAATATAATTTGCAGAAAGTTCTCTTTCCTTTAGCATTAATCTATAAGGATTTAAGTGTAACATGGCCACAAGTTGCATATCTTTATATAAAAGCAAGACTTGATTATTTTTTATTTTCCATTCAAAATAAAAGTCTGTATAGATATCACTATCCCAAAAACTTTCTTGCCAAAGCCTATATATATCTTCTTTTACCTCGTCCTTACTTTTAATATCAACTTCTTCTATGCCCTTATATAAATGATAATCCATATTGACACCATGCCTTTCTAAGCAGTCCTAGTCTTTAATGCTTTGGACATCCACCACATCCATCACAATTTTTTTCTTCTTCAAGAGGATTGAAAGTGTAGTAGCGATAATTTTCTACAGAATTCAACATACAAGTAGCATGAGATGCTATTCCTTTTCCATCTCCTGTTACACCTAGTCCTTCCTCTGTTGTTGCTTTTATATTAATCTGGTCTTCTTCAATTGTAAGTACAGATGCGATCTTTTCAATCATTGCCGGAATATATGTTGCCATCTTAGGCGCCTGTGCCACTATGATTGCATCAATATTTTCTATAATATATTGCTTATCTTCTATTAATTTTCTTACTTCCTTTAATAAATCCAGGCTACTAACTCCCTTATATTTTTCATCTGTATCTGAAAAATGTCTTCCTATATCACCTAGAGCTGCTGCACCAAGTAGGCTATCCATTATTGCATGGGTTAACACATCTGCATCTGAATGTCCTAGTAGGCCTTTTTCATAAGGTATTTTTACGCCTCCAATTATTAAATCTCGTCCATCCACCAAACGGTGAACATCATATCCTATTCCCGATCTCATATATATTACCATTCCTTTCTAAGTAGGAAGTCAAATTCTATGTTTAGTTTGTAAAAATAAAGTTTGCTATGTCCTGGATAACCTGTTCGTCTACATAATTTTTCTCTTTATATTCGCTTGAATAGGAGTTTTCTTCACCCTTCATCATAAAATGATTTAACTCAGGATAAGATTTGAATGTCCAATTTTCAGCTTCCAAGAAAACGTCTTGCCAAAGGTTAAATTGTTTTTTTGTGACTTGATAATCTCTTTCACCATGTATTAGTAAAACTGGAGTCGTTATTTTAGAAGCAAGCTCCAATGGATTGTATGCACTAAGGTCAATCCAGTAATTCTTATAAAATTCCTGCACTTTAGTATCGTCAGTTATTTGACTTGGTTTATTTAATATATCTATATCTTCTGATATTTTATTAATTAAATTATGCTCTGAAAGACTAATTTGCCCATCTTCCATTGCCAAATATTCATATTGTTCTTTTAAATAATCTTTCATATGTTCCCCGGGACTTGATACTAATATATAACCTGCTGTATCAGGCAAAAGCTCTGCTATTCTTGGAGTTAAATATCCTCCCTGGCTAAAACCTAAAACATATACAGCACTAGGATTAATCTCTCCAAGTTCTTTGGCCATATTTGTTGCGGAAACTGCATCATTAATTGTTTCTTCATAAACTGTAAACGAAGAATCTTCTGATTCTTTTTCACGAATATAGGTTCTTTTATCATAACGATAAGAAGCTATTCCGGCTTGGGCTAAACCCCAAGCAATATCTTTGAATGGCTTGTTAGCAAATACACTTAAGTCTCTGTCACTAGGCCCAAATCCATGAACCAATATTACTAGTGGATAGTTAGTCTTAGCTTTCGGTCTGGTAAGCGTACCTGGAATTACATGACCATCACTAAAGAAGGAGAATTCCTCTTCTACTATATCGTCAGGAATCTTCCTTGATTCTATAGAGCTGTCTTTTTTGTATTCTTCATATGAAAAACCAACAATTTCATTTTCTTTATTAAAGCTAATTAGAAAATTAGTGTTTCTAAGTGATGCTTCAACAGGAACCATAACATATCTATTGGTTCCATATTTATAAGCATAGGCTTCATCTATTTTTTCAACTTCACCAAGGTCTAGATTGTGAAATATTATATTCTTCTTAGTTATATCTGATAAGATTATATCTTTCATTTCATCAGTATAAGGGTAAATACTTTCAAGTCTTTCATGATTTTCTGTTAAAAGATCTAGTGCAAATGCCTTACCTACAGATTCTATATCGTCTAGATTTAGGCTTTCTAATCTCTCAATACCTTCTAAATATGAGTTACTAGTAGTTGATATATCTGTAGTATCTCCGTCTTTGCCTTCATCATCTTTGGAAAGAATATTATCTGAAGATTTTTCATCATCTTTTGTTTCCAAACTACAGGCAAATAAGGAGATTTGACTAAGACATATTAATATAATTAGAATAATTTTTATATTTCTTTTCATTGTCTGCAAATCTCCTCATTAATTACTTTATATTTATATTGCTAAATGATATATCTTTTCTACATCTTCATTGCTTAACTTAACAAAACTACCCATGGTTCCTTGATCGCCAAGACCTATGGTTTCTACCATATAAGGAATGTCCTCTTCTTTGGCTCCTAATTGTTCAAAGTTGATTGGCATGCCAATAGAAGTTAGAAACTCTTCAAAACGTTTTATTCCCTCTGCTGCTGTAATCTCTGGGTTAGCAAAATCCATTTCTACATTCCATACTCTTACTGCTACCTGTGCAAATCTTGCAATGTCATGCTTCATAACATACTTCATCCATGCTGGAAATATTACAGCTAAACCTGCCCCGTGAGGAACATCATATAAGGCAGATAATTCATGTTCTATTCCATGGCTTGACCAATCCTGCTCTCTTCCAACACCAACTATGTTATTATGGGCAACCATTCCTGCCCACATAATGTTAGCTCTTGCTTCATAATCATTAGGATTAGCTATTACCTTAGGTGCTTCCTTAATCATTGTAAGTAAAAGAGCCTCACATAAACGGTCTGTTACTTCTACATCTGTAGTGTTGGTAAAATATCTTTCAAATACATGAGCCATAATATCTGTTATACCACAGGCTGTTTGATATGCAGGTAATGTCTGTGTAAGTTCTGGATTTAATATTGAAAATGCTGGTCGAAGTGCTTCTCCTGATGCACCTCTTTTTAACATTCCTTCTTCTTTTGTAATTACAGTATCAGCAGAACCTTCACTTCCTGCTGCAGCTATAGTTAAAATTGTTCCAACCTTCAATGCGTTCTCTACTGGAATACCTTTTTCATAAAAGTCCCAGAAGTCTCCATCATACTTTACTCCTGCTGCTATTGCCTTTGATGAATCAATAGTACTTCCTCCACCTACTGCAAGAATAAAGTCAACGCCTTCCTTCTTACATAACTCAATACCCTCATACACTAAACCACTTCTAGGATTAGGTAAAACTCCACCTAATTCTACATACTCAATTCCTTCTTTATCTAAGGATGTCTCTACCCTGTCTATTAAACCAGACTTTTTTGCTGAACCTCCACCATAGTGGATTAAAACCTTGGATCCACCAAATCTTTTTACATAGTAACCTACTTGGTTTTCCTGTTCTTTCCCAAAAACAAAATATGTTGGGCTGTAAAATGTAAAATTCTGCATTCGCTACTCCTTTCGTATTACCATTAAATTCAATTGATTTATATATATATCTAATTCTTTTGGTTCATCACTATATTACCATAATTGATAGTCAGGGACAAGAGAACATTGGGACACAATGACAGGTTACTTGTCCCATTTGGGTCCCAATTCCACTTGACATTTCATCAATAAGTCTTTAAAATTATGTAATTGCAATCTTTTTAATTTCTTTATCTTTTTTGACACTTTAAGGAGGACTTATAATTGACTAATACTAAAGAAAATAAAATGGGCATAATGCCTATTCCAAAGTTGCTATTTTCAATGTCTGTACCTATGATGCTTTCTATGATTGTACAATCTGTATACAACATAGTTGATAGCATGTTTGTTGCGCATATAAATGAAAATGCCCTTACAGCTCTTAGCTTAGTATTTCCTTTTCAAATATTTATGATTGGAATATCTGTTGGTACCGGTGTGGGTGTAAATGCCTTATTATCAAGAAGTCTTGGTGAGAAAAATCAAAAAAATGCTAATTTAGCTGCTAAAAATGGCATCTTTCTTGCAGTAGTATTTTCTATTGTTTTTGCTATAGTTGGAATTCTTTTTGGAAAGCAGTTTATACTTGCACAAACTTCTGACCCACAGATTGTTAAATATTCCCTGGAATATTTAAATGTTATAACCATATTTTCTTTTGGAACCTTTATGCAAATGATGTTTGAAAGACTTTTGCAAGCTACTGGAAAAACCGTACTTAGTATGATCACCCAAATAGTTGGTGCTGTAACTAATTTAATACTTGATCCGATAATGATTTTTGGATTACTTGGTTTTCCTGCCCTTGGTGTAAAAGGTGCGGCTATAGCAACTGTTATTGGCCAATCACTAGCTGGCTTATTGGCCTTGTATTTTAATATTAAGAAAAATGATGACATCAATATATCTCTAAAAGGTTTTAAACCTGATTTCAGGATAATTAAGACCATTTTTTCTGTCGGTTTTCCTTCAATTTTGATGCAAACAATAGGTTCATTCTTAACTTATTTTATAAACAAATTTTTGATTTCATTTACCCCAACAGCAGTTTCTGTCTATGGTATTTACTTTAGACTACAAAGTTTTGTATTTATGCCTGTGTTTGGGCTTAATAATGGTATGGTTCCAATTATTGCTTATAATTATGGTGCTAGAAATAAAAAACGTATCCTTGATACAATTAAACTAAGTATTATCACAGCTGTTCTTATTATGCTAACTGGACTTGCTATTTTCCAAACCATACCTGCACAGCTACTAGCTTTGTTTGATGCATCAGAGGAAATGTTAGCTATAGGAGTTCCTGCCCTTAGAATCATAAGTCTTAGTTTTATTTTTGCAGGTTTTTCTATTATTTGTGGCTCTGTCTTCCAAGCTTTAGGTAATGGCTTCTTATCATTAATTATCTCTATTACAAGACAGCTGATATTCATACTACCTTTAGTTTATATTTTAGGGCATTTCTTTGGCCTCTCTGCTGTATGGTTTTCAATTCCTATTGCAGAAATAAGTTCACTAATATTAAGTATAATCTTCTTAAGATATATATTAAGGAAAAAAGTTTCTATTATGGAGTAGATTTGCAGGACACAGAGAACCTGTCCCTGTGTCCCGCCTATGTCCCGTTATTCTACCAATCTTTTTTCTCCAGTAATTTCTTGGATTGGTGCAATATCCTGAGATACTTCTACAACTCCTAAGTATTCACCTTCTGTATTTCTTACAGCAAAGTATCTTAAGTATGCATATCTTCCGTCTTTTAACTTAATCCAGAAATCTTCATTGTCTTTCTTGCCTGACTTAAAGTCTTTTACAATTCCATCAACTACATGCACGCTTGATGGTGGATGACAATTGGATACGTCACGACCAATTATTGCTTTAGTTCGTGCAAAAATCCGTTCTTTTCCTTGTGAGAAAAACTTTACAGTGTCATCTTTATCCACATAAGTTATATCAAATGGCAAAGCATTAAGCATTGCTGTTAGTTCTTCCACTTTAAAATAACCAGAAGGTAAAGTTACAATACCTTCTTCCTTAGCTTCTTTCTTAATTTCTTTTTCTACTTCCTTCTTAGCTTCCTTAGTTGGATTCCATTCAGGTATATTATCAATTATAAAACCGATTTCTCCACTTTCTTCTTTTATTATTAGCCATTCATCTTGAGTAAGCTTCTCAACTAACATAGGTATTAGTATACTTTCTTCTTTGAAAATCATTTCTCTTACTCGATGTAAAATGTCTTTTACTTTATCAGTAAAGTCTTGCTTATCTTCTATGCCCTTCTTTAGAATCTTTCTAACTTCTTTAATCGCCGCACGTATTTCATCATCTACTCCCCACATAACTTGGGGTGGTGCAGTAGTTCCATACTTCTCTAAGTAAGGGAACATTAGATTTTCCTTTTTAGAGTAGTGGATATCAATTTCTGATAATTTCTTAAAACCAGACTTTAACTTCTTAATATTCTTTTTAGAAGATAAGTCATCTAGATAAGGTTCTATTTTCTTTTCCATTATCTTTTCAAGTTTTCTATTTTCTTTTTTTAAGACATATGTTGGATGCCCTTTTATCCTTGATAGATCATCAGGTGCGTGAATTTCTTCAATCGAGCCTTTAAATACAGCTGCATGTACATCACAAAGCCTCTGTACTTCGCTAACTGGCATACCTTCATTAATAAGAGTTTGCTCAACTTGTCCTATTTCCAAAGCTGAAACATCAGCAAAAGTCTCATCAAATTGTTCCTTTACATCCTCTACAGACTTACCATCATGAAGCTGTGAAATTATACTTTTGATTACTTCTTTGCGGTGTTCTCTATTATTAATACTTTCACTCATATTAATTACCTGCCTTTCTAAAACTTTATAACTTTTCTACAAATCCCTGTCCATATTTTACGAGTTTTTCTCTTTCATCTTCATCAGGAACCCAAAGTGAACGAACTCCATCATCTACAAGACTAAATCCAGCTACTTCAAGTAGTTCGTTTATTTGCTTAACTACTTCACCACTCCATCCATAGCTACCAAATGCTCCTGCTTTCTTATTTTTAAACTTCATACCTTTTATCATTCCTAGTATTCCTGTAATCGAATGCAAGGGTCCATTATTAACAGTTGGAGAACCCACAAGAATTGCCTTTGATTTAAATACTTCTGTAATAACATCATTTTTGTCAATCTTACTTGTATTTAAAAGCTTAATAACAACGTCTTTATCAGCATTTTCAATTCCTTCTGCAATTGCCTCAGCCATTTTCCTTGTCGCATTCCACATTGTGTCATATAAGATTGTAATTTGGTTTTCTTGGTAATTATCTGCCCACTCTAAGTACTTTTCAATTATTTGAGTTGGGTTGTCTCTCCAAATAACACCATGGCTTGTACAAATCAAATCAACCGGTACATTAAGAGCCAAAACCTCTTTAATCTTTCTTATTACCATAGGACTAAATGGAGTCAATATATTAGCATAATATTTGGTTGCCTCTTCATAAATTTCTTCTTCAAGATTAGCATCATTAAAAAGACTTTCTGTTGCAAAATGCTGACCAAAAGCATCATTACTAAATAAGATGCTTTCACCAGTCATGTAGGTAAACATAGAGTCTGGCCAGTGAAGCATTGGGGCTTCAATAAATACTAGATTGTTATCTTCACCAATTTCTAAAGTATCTCCAGTCTTTACTGTTACAAAATTCCACTCTTCGTGAAAATGAGCTTTTAAATGCTGTTCGCCTTTTGCAGTACAATAAATAGGAGTGTCTGGTATTTCTCTCATAAGTTCTGGAAGCGCACCAGAATGGTCTATCTCTGCATGATTAGAAATAATATAATCTATATCTTTTAAATCAATTTCTTCTTTTAACCTAGCAACAAACTCTTTGTCATATGGTTGCCAAACAGTATCAATCAATACATTCTTTTTATCTCTTATTAAAAAGGCATTGTAAGAAGAGCCTCTGTTAGTTGAAAGTTCTGGACCATGGAAACTTTGTAGTTCCCAGTCTACTTTACCAACCCAAGTTACCTTGTCTGTTATTCTTTTA
>CAZOGN010000021.1:26965-32687 GCA_964579655.1 uncultured Lachnospiraceae bacterium | reverse complement strand
GGATGCCATAGAATACGCTTTAGATGGAAAGCAAATACAACCTATTATAAATTAAAAAAGAGAAAAGACTTATTTTATATTAAAATAAGTCTTTCCTTTTATTATATCTTTGTTCATTTGTTCTTTTAATAAATCTATATTATCAAATTTATATTCCGGTCTAAACATTGATAAAATCTGAACACTTATTGTTTTGCCATATAAGTCTTCGTCAAAATCAAAAAGAAAAGTCTCTACTTGTTTATGTTTTGTCTCTCCAACAGTTGGATTTTGACCTATATTAGTTATTCCTGGGTACATGTGTCCATTAATATTGGTGTTTGAGACATAAACTCCATTAGGAGGTAGTAGTTTGCTAGTACTTGGAATAATATTTACAGTTGGAAAACCTAGTGTTCGTCCAATCTTTCTTCCATGCTTTACTTCTCCAACTACCGTATAAGGACTTCCAAGTAAATGATTAGCATATTCTATATTTCCATCTAAGATTACTTTTTTTATTAGTGTACTGCTTATTGTAAGGTTTTTTATTGCAAACTTATCATAAACGATTAATTCAAAGTCAAATTCCTTTGATAGCTTTTTTAGTAAATCCACGTCACCTTCTCGATTATGTCCAAAACGAAAATCTTTTCCTACTACTATCATTTTACCATCTAGTTTATTTATCAAAATGTCTTTTACAAAATCGTAGGCTTCCATAGATACAGTTTCTTCAGTAAATGGATAAGATATTAAATAATCTATTCCCCATTTTTTTAACAAAATTCGCTTTTCCTCTAAGGTATATATTAATTTGATATCTTTATGCTGTAAAATATTTTGAGGATGAGATGAAAATGTAAACATAACTGATGTTAGGCCTTTTGTCTTTTGTGACAAGATTTTTTTTAACAATAGCTGATGACCACGATGTATTCCATCAAATTTGCCTAAAGTTATTGCTGTCTTTTTTAAATTAAAATTTTTACCTTCAATGTATTGCATTTTCCGATCATGTCCTTCCTCAAAATATGTCAAATTTCCTTGATGCTTAAATATATTACTTTTCTTCTTACAAGAACATTTTAAATGGCTTAAAAATTTCTTTTTCTAGGTCATATCGGTATATAGCAAGAAAGTTATTTTGGAAATCGTATACCCGAATTTTTTCTTCTTTAGCTAAATCCAATGAAAAATCTTTTAAATTGCTAGGCAATAATGCGTTGCCGTTATATATTATTTTTGAATATTGCTCTTTTACAATTACTTTCATATATTCAGTAAATAAGCTATCAACTTTGATAAGGATATCATCAACTTGCTTGTTCTTCATGATGTCTTCTATCTGACTTAATGTTTTACTACTAGCAAGAGTAAAATCACCGACTCTTTTCCTTAACAAATCTTTCATGCATGCTCCACAGTCTAATATTTGTCCTATATCATGGATAAGAGTTCTAATATAAGTTCCTTTTGAACAATTTACTGATAATTTAATTTCATTTGTTGCAAGATTAATATCTTGAATTTCAATATTATTTATAAATACTTTTCTTGATTTTCTTTCAATTACTATTCCTTCTCTTGCAAGTTCATATAACTTTTTACCATTAACTTTTTTTGCCGAATACATTGGTGGTGTCTGCTCATATTCTCCTACAAAACTTTCTATAACTTCTATTAGTTGTATTTTTTGAATCTTTACTTCGTTTTTTTCTATAATTTCCCCAAAAATATCTTGGGTATCTGTAACTACTCCCAACAAACCAACTACTTCATAAGTTTTAGATTCATTAGTTAGAATATCGCTGACTTTTGTTGCATTTCCTAAGCACACTGGAAGAACCCCTTTTGCCTGTGGATCAAGAGTTCCAGTGTGTCCTATTTTCTTTTGTTTTAATATACCCCTCATTCTTGCAATTACGTCATGAGAGGTATATCCAGGTTCTTTATAGACATTGATAATTCCATTAACCAATCTTTATACTCCCATCTATCTTTTTATTTACAACTTAATCTTCTGCAATTTCATTTTGCTTGTCTTTGCTTGTTACTTCATCTATATATTTTGACATGTTAACGCCATATTCAATCGACTCGTCTAATATAAAATTGAGTTCCGGAGTAAATCTTAGGTTAATGTTTTTAGCTAGTAAACTTCTAATATAAGAAGCTGCACTTTGTAGTCCTTCTATTGTATTATCCTTGTCTTCTTTATCTCCAAACACGCTAATAAATACTTTTGCAGACTTTAAATCTGGAGTAATATCTACGTATACCACGGATGTCATGGGTTTAATTCTTGGGTCTTTTAATTCTAACTCTATTATTTGACCTAGTTCCCTCATTACTTCCTGGTTAATTCTATTGTGTTTAATACTATTCTTTCTCATGTTAATCGTCATCCTTTCAATACTGTGAAGCCTATTTTACAGGCATAACAGGTTTATTCTCTGGGAATTTCCTCCATAATATATGCTTCGACAATATCTCCTACTTTAATATCATTATACTTTTCAAAGACTAAACCACATTCAAATCCTGCTTTAACTTCTTTTGCGTCATCTTTGAATCTCTTAAGTGATGCTAAAGTACCATCATAAATAACAATTCCATTACGTACTATACGCACTTGACTTGATTTAGTTATTCTACCTTCAGTTACGTAGGAACCAGCTATATTTCCAACTCCAGATGCCTTAAAGATATCTCTTACTTCAACTTGACCAATAACCTTTTCTTCAAATGTTGGATCTAACATACCTTTCATTGCATTTTCAACATCTTCTATTGCATTATATATCACTCGATAAAGTCTTAAATCCACTTCATTTGTTATTGCTGTCTCTTTTGCATTACTGTCTGGTCTAACATTAAATCCTATAATAACAGCATTTGATGCACTAGCTAATGTAACGTCAGATTCATTTATAGCTCCAACGCCACCATGAATTACTCTTACAGCTACTTCATCATTACTTAATTTTTCCAAACTTTGTTTTACTGCTTCTACTGATCCTTGAACATCCGCCTTAACTATAATATTAAGTTCCTTAAGATTACCAGCTTGAATTTGTGAAAACAAACCATCTAATGATAGTTTTGACTTAGTATTAGCAATTAATCTTTCTTTGTTTTGGGCTAAATAAGTAAGCGCAATGTTTCTTGATTCTTTTTCTGTATCAGATACTACAAACATTTCTCCTGCTTCAGGCACTTCATCTAAACCTAAAATTTCAACAGGTGTAGATGGTATAGCTTCTTCTACTCTTTCACCCTTATCGTTAAGCATTGCTCTAACTCTACCACATGATGTTCCAATACATATTGCATCTCCAACATGTAGAGTACCTTTTTGTACAAGTACTGTGGCAACAGGTCCTCTTCCTTTATCAAGTTCCGCTTCTACTACAAGACCTCTAGCATTTCTATCTGGATTAGCTTTTAGCTCTAGTAATTCTGCTGTAAGAAGAACCATTTCTAACAGTGTGTCAATTCCTTCTCCTGTATGGGCAGATACTGGTACAATTACAGTGTCTCCTCCCCAGTCTTCAGCTACTAACTCATACTCTACTAATTCTTGTTTTACTCTTTCTATGTTAGCACTTGGTTTGTCAATTTTATTTACAGCAACAATAATTTGAATTTCTGCTGCTTTAGCATGGTTAATCGCTTCAACAGTTTGAGGCATAACACCATCATCTGCTGCAACAACTAAAATCGCTATGTCTGTTGACTGAGCCCCTCTCATTCTCATTGAAGTAAAGGCTTCATGACCAGGAGTATCTAAAAATGTTACTTTTTCTCCTTCAGATTCAACTACATATGCACCTATATGTTGTGTAATTCCTCCTGCTTCACCAGTAGTTACTCTCGTTTCTCTAATAGCATCTAAAAGAGAAGTCTTACCATGATCAACATGACCCATTACACATACAACTGGAGGTCGTTTTTCTAAAGTACTTGGATCATCATCTTCTTCTTTAAGTATTTCTTCAACTTCATCAATTATTTTTTCTTTTTCAACTAGAATATCATATTCTATAGCAATTTCTTCAGCTTCTTCATAAGTAATTTCTTCATTTATAGTAACTACTTTTCCTTTTAAGAATAATTTTTTAATTATGTTAGATGAATCAATCCTCATTTTCTTTGCAAGTTCCTTTAATGTTATTACTTCTGGAACTTCAATAAGGGTAACCTTTTCCACTATCTTTTTTTCAACCTTTGGCTTAATAAACTGACCCTTCTTTAAAACCTTTTTATTGGATTCATCTTTACTTTTATCGGTATTATAGTTTTGTCTTTTTCTTTTGTCTTTATTTCTTCTATTTGTACTTTCACTCCTTGAAGTAACCATAGCTGCATTAGTGGTTTTCTTACCAACGTTTTTTGCATTATTGTCCATTTTTTCTAATTTATTTGAAATAAAGTCTTTCCTGTTAGTGTCTTTTCTAGCAGTAGTATTTCTATTGTTCCTTGGGTTTTTATTATCTCCTGTTTGCTGATTGTTTGTTTTTATGTTTTGTTTTCTCCTGCCTTGTATTTGTTGATTGTTATTTTGTCTAGGTCTTTGTGTTTGACCAGCTTGACCTGTTTGACCTTGCTGTCTATTACCATCTTTAGTAGGTCTACTAGGTCTGCTAGCATTATTATCTCTAGGAGGTCTAGAGTCTTTCCCTGCCCTACTAGTTCTATTATCTCTAGAAGTTCTTGCCTTACTAGTATTCACTTTTTTAACATTAGTTTTGACTTCTTTATTTTCTGTTGTCTTTTCAGTTTTTTGTGGCTTAGTAAATTCTTTTCTTATAAGACTAATTGCCTTTTCATCTACATTGCTCATGTGGCTTGTTATTTCAACACCACTCTTATTTAAAAAATCAATTACTTCCTTGCTTCTTTTATTAACTTCTTTAGCTATTTCATATACTTTCATTTTTGCCATACTTACTACCTCCACTTTTCGGTTCTATGGTATTACTTGGCATATCACCGTTACATATGTTATCAAGTTGCTTTTTTATCCCATCTGCCAAGCCTTGATCGAGTAATCCAATAGATGTTCTAATGTCTTTTCCTATAGCTTTACCTAGTTCATTCTTTTTCCCGAAGAAGTATAGGGGTACCTCGTAATGAGCACACTTATTTATAAACTTCTTTTTCGTGTTGTTTGATGCATCTTCAGCTATTAAAACCAAAACGACTTTTTTTGTTTTTATAGCTTTTTCAGTGGAAAGTTCTCCACTAACTAGATTTCTACTTTTAGCTGCTAAACCAATATAAGAAAATACTTTTTTATTTATATTAGATTTGAGCTGAATATTATCTCCTTCATTTGTCAATCATATTCAACTCCTTTTCTAAATCTTTATAAACATCTTCAGGAATATTTCTTTTTAATGAGCGTTCTAAAGCTTTACTGTTTTTTGCTTTTTCAAAACAATCTACTAAATTGCATAAATAAGCTCCACGTCCATTTTTTTTGCCTGTTGTGTCAATGTTAATAAGGTCCTCTGGGGTTTTAATTACTCTAATTAAATCTTTCTTGTCTTTCATTTCCCTACAACCTACACATTGCCTTTGGGGATTCTTTTTTTTTGCTTTCATTATTTGTCCTCAGAGTCCTCATCCGACTCGTCATAATCGTCCTCATCTAGATCATAGTATTTGTCTAATTCTTCGTGTTCTTCATCATCATCGTAGTCTTCATCGTCATAGTCTTCGTCATCATAATCTTCAT
>CAZOGN010000021.1:0-26865 GCA_964579655.1 uncultured Lachnospiraceae bacterium | reverse complement strand
TCTTCATCATCATCGTAGTCTTCATCGTCATAGTCTTCGTCATCATAATCTTCATCATTGTAGTATTCTACATCATCATATTCTTCATTATCATCGTATTCATAATCTTCTTCATACTCAATATCTTCAAGTTCTTTTTCAAGTTTTTTAAGTTCTTCAGCTCTATGTTGTGTTTCGCTCTTTATATCGATTCTATATCCAGTTAATCTAGCTGCTAACCTAGCATTTTGACCCTCTTTACCAATTGCTAATGATAATTGATAATCAGGAACTATTACCTTGGCACTTTTTCTACCATCTTCAACAAGTACAGAAACTACTTTAGCTGGACTTAGTGCATTTTCAATTAAGACAGCAGCGTCGTCACTCCAGTTTATAATATCGATTTTTTCCCCTCTTAGCTCATCAACAATTACAGTAACTCTGCTTCCATTCACTCCAACACATGCACCAACTGGATCCACATCTTTATTGTTAGAATAAACTGCCATCTTTGTTCTTGAACCAGCTTCTCTTGCAATGCTCTTTATTTCAACTGTTCCATCTCTTACTTCAACTACTTCTGATTCAAATAATCTCTTTACTAGTTCTGGATGGCTTCTAGAAACCTCAATCCTTGGCCCTTTAGAAGTACTTTTTACTTCTATAACATATAGTTTTATTCTTTCATTTTTAACAAAATACTCGTTTTTAACTTGTTCGCTTTCCTTTAAAACAGCATCTACTTTCCCAAGATTTATACTGATATTCTTACCAACATAACGTTGTACAATACCTGTAACAATATCATTCTCTTTACTATAATAATGTTCAAACAATACATTTCTTTCTTCTTCTCTTATCTTTTGAACTACTACTTGTTTAGCTTTTTGTGCTGCAATTCTACCAAAGTTTTTCGGCGTAACTTCTACATTTACAATATCCCCAAGTTCACTGTTAGAAAAGCTTTCTCTTGCGTCTTCAATGTTGATTTGACTATAAGGTTCTTCTACATTTTCTACAACTTCTCTAGCTGCAAAAACTGCTATAGATCCTTTTTTTCTATCAATGCTTACCTTGATATTATCGATCTTGTTAAATTCATCTTTACATGCTGCTAACAAAGAAGTTTCAATCGTCTCTAATAATACCTCTTTACTAATATTCTTTTCTTTTTCAAGTTGATCAAGAGCTAATATTAAATCTTCATTGTTATTTGACTTGTTTTTCATTTTTCTTATTACCCTCCTCTTTTTGTTAGAAATCAAAAGCTAAACGAATCAATGCTATTAAATCTCTTGGGATTTCAATAGTTTCGTCTTCGTCTAGTTCAAGTACAATCTTATCTTTATCATAATCAACTAGAATACCTGTATATTCTTTTTGTTTGTTAATTTGTTTGTATAATTTTACTTCAACTTCCTTTTGTATGCTTCTAGCAAAATCTTTTTCTTTCTTTAAAGGCCTTCCAAGCCCAGGTGAACTAACTTCTAAAATATATGCACTTGAAATAAAATCTTCCTCGTCAAGTAAATCCCCTAATTGTCTACTCACTAGTTCACAATCATTTACTGTAATTCCACCTTCTTTATCAATATAGATACGCAAATAATTATTACCCGCCTCTTTGACATATTCTACATCAACAAGTTCAAAATCGTTTTCTTCAATAATTGGCAAAACAAGTTTTTCTGTTTTGACCTCAATAACCTCTCTCTTTGCCATGCTACACTCCTTTTTATATTTATACATAAATACAAAGAGTGGACTTGCGTCCACTCCTTTCTCGACTCGTTTAATCTTTTCTCAATATATTATAACACCACTTTATTAAGAATGCAAGTGTGTGTCGTGTGTTTGTGTGTCATGGGGCCGGTTCGTGTGTTATGGGGACGTTTCATTTAACACGCACATAAATGTGTGTGTTAAATGAAACGTCCCCATAACACACGAACCATAACACACGTCCTACCTACGATGAGATAGTTCTGTAACAATATCTTCCCAATCAAGCTCGCACTCGGCCATTAATACCATCATGTGGTATAAATAGTCGGCAATCTCGTATTTTAGTTCTTCTGCATTTGGATTTTTTGCAGCAATTATAATTTCAGTGGCTTCTTCTCCACATTTTTTAAGTATTTTATCAATTCCCTTATCAAATAGATAATTAGTATAAGAACCTTCCTTAGGATTATTCTTACGATCTAATACTGTTTCATAAACATCAGATAATATCTTATAAGGATTTTTTTCTTCTGTATTACTTACAATTAAATCTGTAAAGAAACATGTTGGACTACCAGTATGACATGCAACACCTATCTGGGCTACCTTTGCTAGAATTGTATCCTTGTCACAATCTACCTGCATGGACTTTACATATTGATAGTGATCCGATGTTTCTCCTTTAACCCATAAACCTTTTCTACTTCTACTGTAATAAGTCATCTTGCCTGTTTCTATGGTTTGTATAAAAGATTCCTCATTCATATATGCAAGCATTAAAACTTCATCGGTTCTGTAATCTTGAACTACAACAGGAATAAGACCTTCACTATTTAATTTAAATTCCTTAAATGCAATCTTACTCTCATAAGTATTGACAGAAACATTGTTTTCTTTTAGATATGTTTTTGTCTTTAGTATTTCCTTATCTTTGAAAAAATTAGTAGACACTCCTATCACATTTTCATGACGAATTAAATCATATAAGTCATTTTTTCTTAAACTATCTCTAAAAATAATAGGAAGCTTAGCTTCTTCTACAGCTTTTATAAAAGTATTAGTTATCTTTACATGCTTTAGTAACAAAGCAGATATACCTATCTCTTTCATCTCATCAACAAATTCTTTGTCATAAATTAATTTATAATCTTCTACTTCAAGAATTAATTTGTCGTAACCAAATCGATCAGCTGCTTCTTTAATTATAGCTTTGTCCTTAGTAATGGCTTGCTTGATAACTACATGTGCAGCTCCTGTGTAAAAAGCCTTCTTAATATCTTCAAATCTTCTAGCATAAACACCTATATTTATAGGAGTTTCAACTTCTTTTACTAGATTCCTTATAGTATTTAAAAATTCATCTATTGAGTCATCATCATATGAATAATTATATAAAAACAACTCATCCGCTCCAATATTATCATATCTTACACATTCTTTAATTATGTTCTTAGCTAACTCATTTTCACAATTCTTATATGGGATTATCTTTTTATACATGTAAACTGCCCCCTGTTTTTATTTAAATTGTTCCTTTTGTTGATAAAACGTCTTTTATTCTCTCATCATAGGAAGTTGCTATATCAAATGCTTTGGCAAAAGCTTTAAATGCAGCTTCAATAATATGATGGTTGTTATCACCATGAATTAATTTTATATGTAAATTCATACCTGCCTTATAAGAAAGCGCATAGAAAAATTCTCTTATCATCTCAGTATCTAAATCTCCAACCTTTTCTGCAGTTAGAGGTAGATCAAAGACCAAATAAGGCCTACCTGATAAATCTAAAGAACACAAAACTAAAGCTTCATCCATAGGTATAATTGCGCTAGCATATCTTTTTATTCCTTTTTTATCCTTAAGTGCATCTTTTATTCCTTGTCCTAAGACAATACCTGTATCTTCCACAGTATGATGTGTATCTACATCTAAATCACCAATCACACTTAAGTCTAAATGAGTAAAACTATGCCTAGCGAAACTATAAAGCATATGGTCAAAGAAACCAATTCCTGTATTAATTTTAGACTCTTTGCTACTATCAATATTTAATTCAAATTCTATCTTAGTTTCTTTTGTATTTCTACTAACTTTAGAAATTCTATCCATGACTCCTCCTATTAATCTTCAAATCTTACTGCTACGGAATTTGCATGAGCTGTTAAGCCTTCTGCATTTGCAAACTCAACAATATCCTTATAAACCGGCTCCAAGGCTTCCTTTGAATAAGAAATAATACTAGACTTTTTAATAAAGTCATCTACACTAAGTGGCGAAAAAAACTTGGCTGTTCCATTAGTTGGCAATACATGATTGGGCCCTGCAAAATAATCACCTAATGGTTCACTACTATAGGGTCCTAAAAATATAGCTCCTGCATTCTTAATCTTTGTCATTATAAGATTTGGGTCTTCTGTCATAATTTCTAAATGTTCAGAAGCAATTTCATTTGCTGTGTCTATAGCTTCATCCATAGTCTCTGCAATTAAAATATAACCAAAATTGTCTAATGATTTTTTCATTATCTCACTTCTTGATAACTTTTTAATAAATTCATCTACTTCTTCTGATACTTTATAAGCTAACTCCCTGCTAGTTGTAATCAAGATTGATGAAGCTAGTTCATCATGTTCTGCTTGAGATAATAGATCTGCTGCTACATATTTAGGATTAGCCGTATCGTCTGCTATAATAAGTATTTCACTTGGTCCTGCTATTGAATCTATACTTACACTTCCAAATACAGCTTTTTTGGCTAAGGTCACATAGATATTACCCGGACCAACAATTTTATCAACTTTAGTAATACTTTCTGTTCCATAGGCTAGGGCTCCAATTGCTTGTGCTCCTCCAACCTTATATATCTCTTCTACTCCTGCTTCCGCTGCTGCAACCAAAGTTCCTTCATATACCTTTCCATCTTGATCTGGAGGTGTAGTCATTACAATCCTTGGAACACCTGCTACTAAGGCAGGAATTACGTTCATAAGAACTGAAGAGGGATAAGCAGCCTTTCCTCCTGGGACATAAACACCAACATTTTCAATAGGACTAACCTTTTGTCCTAATAAAATTCCGTTAGGTTTGGTATAGAACCAGCTTTGTTGTTCTTGTCTTGCATGAAATTCCTTTATATTTATAATAGCTTTTCTAATAACATCAATAAGCTTTTTATCAAACTTTGAGTAAGCTTCTTCTATTTCTTCCTTTGTAACTCTAATATTACTTGCATTAATATCTGCCTTGTCAAACTTTTTAGTATATTCAAAAACAGCTTCATCTTGCCTAGTCTTAACATCTTTTAATATATCATTTACAATATCTTGATAGTCGTCATATTGATTAGGACTACGTTTTAACAAATTACTTTGAATATTTTTTTTTGTATTTTCGTCTAAGTTTATTATTCTCATAGAACTCCCTGCCTTTCTCTATATATTATTTATAATATTACGTATTACATTAATAATCTCTGAAATTCGTTCATGTTCCATCTTCATGCTAACTTGGTTAACTACCATTCTTGCTGATATATCACAGATGTCTTCTAAAACAACAAGTCCATTTTCCTTAAGTGTAGAGCCTGTCTCAACAATATCTACAATTACTTCGGATAAATCAACAAGTGGTGCTAACTCAACAGAACCATTAAGTTTAATAATCTCTACAGTTTGACCTTTTTTATTATAAAAATAATCTTTTGCAATATTAGGATACTTGGTTGCTACTCGAATTAATTCACCATGTTCTAGTAAATCCTTTGCATCTTTCGGACCAGCAATACACATTCTACACTTACCAAGACCTAAATCTATAACTTCATATAGCTTTCGTCCTTCTTCTAGTAATGTGTCTTTTCCTGCTACTCCAATATCAGCCGCCCCATATTCTACATAAGTCGGAACGTCAGATGCCTTTGATAAAAACATCTTAATTTTTTTCTCTTCATTTGTAAAAATTAATTTTCTTGTTTTGGGATCATTCATTTCTTCAAAAACAATTCCCGCCACTTCTAACATCTCTAAGGTTTGGTTTGCTAATCTACCTTTTGGTAAAGCAATCTTTAAGAATCTCATTATTGATCATCTCCTAACATCAAGTCTTCTATTAATATTTCGTTTTTTGTAGCTTTTTTAATATCATAAACTTGAACCTTTTTAGGGGACTGTAAATATAATATACCACCAATATTCATACGTTTTCCATATGAAAGATAATCTTCAATGTTGTATTTATCTTCTTTTGCCAATAATTCAATAGGCAAAGCTGTTTTTCTAAAATAAGTAGCCAAATGTATGCCTTCCTCTAACAAACTTTCTTCATATAACAACAAGGTATTCTTCTTAGCAACTGCCTCTAGCTTCTGTCTTGATAAGGCAAGCATTAATTCATCTACCATAATAGCTAGTCCAATAGATGGTGCCTCTTTACCAAATTGACCTATTAAGTTGTCATATCTCCCGCCACCAGCTATTGTATCTCCAGTACCATATGTATAAGCCTTAAATATAATTCCTGTATAATAATTATATTTGCTTAACATTCCAAGATCAAAGGTTATATACTTTTCCAAACCATATATTTTTAAAATATCATAAAGTTGCTTTAAATGCTTTATTGCATTAAGGGAACGTTCATTATTTGTAAGTTCTTTTGCCTTGCTTAAAACATCTAAGGTTCCAAATAGTTCTGCTAAATTATAAAATACTTCTTTAAGATCTGCACTTATGTCTTTTCCTTCTATTAATCGTTCAATACCAAAAATATTCTTTTCTTCTATTAAATCTCTAAGTTCTATTTCTTCTTCATGATTGAATCCAGCCTCATCCACAAGACCGTGAAAGAAATCCACATGACCGATTTCAACTTGAAACTCTTTTAATCCTGAAGTAAGAAGTGCTTCTATGGTTATTGCAAGCATTTCTCCTTCTGCTTGAATAGAACTATCATTAATAAGTTCAGCACCTATTTGTGTGTTCTCACTTAATTTACCTTGATAACTACTACTATTAATAAAAGTACTTCCTATATATGATAAACGAATTGGCATCTTTTCATCTTTGTAATACTTAGCTACACATCTAGCTATAGAAGGAGTAATGTCTGGCCTAAGAACAAGTGTATATCCCTGTCTATCTACAAACTTATACATGTCCTTTGCGGAAACACTACCTCGTTCCTTACTGAAAATATCCTCAAATTCAAAGGTTGGAGTTTGTATATCCTTAAACCCATGAAGCTTTAAAACATTATGTATATTATGTTGTAATCTGATTTTTCTTTCGCATTCGGCATTATATATATCCCTAACGCCTTCTGGTGTATGCAATAAGTTACTAGACATAATTCATCTCCTTTATAATACAATTAAAATTTACTTTAGTCTGCTAATGTGATAATTCGCTAACACGATAATATTTAATTATAATATAACAATTTTTTCATAATGTCAACCTTATGTCCGACTACAAACATCTAAACTTAACAACTCTAAATAATGTATGTATATGGAGTTCTTACATGTAATTACATACTGGGGGTCTAGTTCATCAAAACGAAAACTTTTTCTGCCACCACTTAGACTTCTTTGGTAAAACGATAGCAGTTTTTCTAAGGTTAAGTAATAGTAAATATCCTTATGTTTATAATAAATAAGTATAAAAGATATACCACCTTGTCCTTCAAATTCTTTCATGAAATTAATTTGGTGTTCATGAATGTTTTGCAAGGCAAAAGTATCATTAGAACATTCCTTTGCATCAAAACAAACCGGAATACTTTGTACCACTCCAATGTAGTCCACTGTACTTTTCTTTTCAAAATACGCAAGTGTAATATGCCTATTATTCTTATCTATTTTTATTGGGGTTATGGGCGTAGGAACCTTTTGAATTAAGGCTAGATTTTGTTCCCTATATTTTTCATTTGTGATATTAACCATTTCTTCTAATGATGAACCCCTAAGTCCCCTGGAATTCCAATATGCCATCTTAATCTCCTTTTTGTATCTTATATAAATATATCATCTCTAATGCTTGTAAACACCTCTGGCGTTTCTGCTTTAAAAGTTTTCTTGCTTAAGTTAGCAAGTTCCCCCTTTATAATAGGAAGACTTAACTTATAAGAATGAAGTAATTGATGTTTTAATTTGTACTTATTCTTAAAGTTATCGTTTATTGTTCTTTTACCGTACTTGTAATCTCCTAGTATTGGATGATTAATATATGATAAAAGAGCTCGAATTTGATGAGTTTTCCCCGTAAGCAGCTTTACTTTTAATAATGTAAAATCATTATTATATGATATAGGTTCATATTCTATTGCTACTTTACTACTATCATTTGTTTTATTTGGCGTAATTGTAACCGTATTATTGTTTTTATCTTTTGAAAGGTATGCAGAAAGCTTATTCTTATCCTTTATATGTCCACATACAATGGTTAAGTAGTATCTATCTACATCTTTCTTTCTAAATAGCTCTGCCATGGTTTGTAAGCTAATTAGAGTTTTACCTGCAATTATAAGGCCTGATGTGTTTCGGTCTAATCGGTTACATATAGAAGGTTTAAATGTTTGCAGTTCTTCATCCTCTATAAAATCACTCTTTAACAGATAGGATAATATTTCTTCATTTAGTGAAACATCTGTAGCTTTAGCTTTTTGAGATAATAGGCCTAGAGGCTTGTTTACCACTAAAATATATTCATCTTCATAAATTACATCAAAGCTCTTTTGAACAGATCTAATATCAGCTCTTTCAGTGAATTTCTCAATTGTTTGATCAGATAAAAACATTTTTATTTCATCATTTTGATTAAGAATTTCTGAACCCTTGGCTTTACTAGAGTTTAATGTAATGTTCTTCTTTCTAAGCATTTTATATATGAAGCTTTTTGGTGCCTTGTTCATTTTCTTCATTAATAACTTATCTAATCTCTGATTAGCTTCATTTTTACCAACTTTAAAACTCTGCATTCTACCTCCTACTTAAGCAAGTCTATTTCAGACTTTGTCAAATGACGGTACTCTCCAAGTTCTAGACTTTCATCAATCTCTAATTGTGCTATTCTTGTCCTTTTTAAATAGGTAACTTTAAGACCTATAGCTAGAAACATTCTCTTAACTTGATGAAACTTACCTTCAAATACAGTTATAAGTGCTTTGGAAATATCTCCTGCTTCTATAATTTCAAGTTCTGCAGGAAGAGCAATAAACTCATCATTTATTTTTATTCCTTTTTTGAATTGCAAAATATGATCATCCTTTATTTGTCCATTAAGTTCTACATAATATACCTTTGCAACCTTATTCTTAGGTGATAATAAACTATGAGCCAAATCCCCGTCATTTGTAAGCAAAAGTAAACCTTCTGAATCTTTATCTAGTCTTCCAACAGGGAACAAATCAAGTTGATATTTTTTCTCTATTAAATCAACTACTGTTTTATCAAAGTTGTCTTTAGTTGCAGATACAACTCCTGAGGGTTTATTAAGCATAATATATATATATTCACTATAGCTAAGTAATTTCCCTTTAAAATAAACTTTGTCATTATTAATATTAACCTTATAAGCAGAATCTTTAATAACATGATTATTAAGCTTAACATTTCCTTGCTTAATATACTTCTTAACCTCACGTCTAGTTCCTATTCTTATATCTGCTAAATATTTATCTAAGCGTACAAACTTATTCATAAATTCATCTCCAAAATCCAAGCTATATTTTAGTTCTTAAACTTAAAATCATTTATACTTAAAAGGCTTTGGGCTTGAAATCTTGCAGCTATTTTATCTAATTTCTCATTGAATTCGTTCAGCTCTTCAACCCCTTGTGCCTTATAAATGGCGAAAAATTCTTCTTGAATCTTACTTACTTCATCTTCACTAATAAATTCTGATAAATTGTGTATGTTAGTTAATACATCTGCTACCATACTTGCTTTGTAACTAAATGATGATTGTGCTTCCACAATTTCATTTCTAATTGCTGACATCTCTTGGTCTAAGACTATAATTGCATCTGCTGATTTGGATAATCTCTTTTTTATATCAAATGGTATATCTCTTTGATATTTGTATTGAAGAGAATGTTCTATAGTAGACCAAAAGTTCATTGCTAAAGTTCTTATTTGTATTTCAACTTGTACTTCTTTATGACCTTTTAGTGTTTCAACAGTATAATAAACGATTATATGATAACTTCTATATCCACTTTTCTTCATGTGGTTTATATAGTCTTTTTCTTCTTTAACCCTCATATCCTTACGATTTCTTATCATCTCTACTACTGTATATATGTCTTCAACAAACTGACAAATAATTCGAATTCCAGCTATATCATCAATTTCTGGTTCAATTCTTTCAAGAGGAACGTTCTTTTTATGAGACTTATCAATTATGCTTGAGATAGATTTTACCCTTCCTTGTACTTGCTCAATTGGTGAATATTCATCTCTATTTCTATATTCATCAATTAAATGATTAAGTTTCACCATTATCTCATCAACGCATAATTTATAAGGATCTAATATTTCCCGCCATAATTGTGTCTTCATACCTTTATCTTCAACCCCTTTTTTCTTCTATAGTAATACTCATAACCCTATAATAACTATACCATAAATTTAATAAAAAAACATATGTTTGCAATGAATGATTGTTAATAATCCATACTTTTTAATAGAAAATATGGATTTACACTTACTTCACCAATCTTGCTTTCTATATATATACCCAAATGTAGGTGAACATCAAACTTTCCCCTTGTTCCTTCAGGTCCATAACCACTATCTCCAACATAACCCAAAAAATCTCCTGCCCCAACAAAGTCTCCTACTTCAAGTTCATCTGCATATGATTCTAAATGGGCATAATAAAAGTATGCTCCATTCTTGCTTCGTATACCTATTCTATAACCACCTTGTTCAAGCCAACCTTTTTTCTCTACTATTCCATCTGTCATACTAACTACTTTATATTTGCCACTTGTATTATCACACACCATCAAATCAGTACCTTCATGTTTCCTATCTCCACCATAACTCCTGTGTGCATTCCAAGTGTTTTCATAGCTTACTATAGGGTCTTTTCTGCTATGATCCCCAATAGGAAATGACTTTATATCATGTAAAAAGATATAATAATATTTCCTCAACTCATTAAATTTAAGATCATAGGTTAAACTTTCCAACAATAAATTAATATTACTTTCTTTTAATTTCTTCTTCTCTAATGTATTGAAATCATAGATTAGTATATAAGTCGTTAAAACGTCATAAGAATCACATTTCTTTTTGAAATTACTATGTGCCAAATCCTCATTAGCTATGCTCTCTTGTCTAAATACTTGTTCTAATAATTCATTGGAAATGTTCATTTCTCGAAATATTTCATAATTAATATCCTTAGACCTTATTTCATCTAGATATTGATTTGCTATAATAATGTTTAAAATATATATAATCACTGATGCGACAATTAATATTAATGTTCCCATATATATAATTTGTTTTTTCCATTCACTAATCATAGGTTCACCATAGCCTTATTTAAGATATAGTATTATATGATTAAACAGAATGTAATTATGCTAGCCTTCTTTTTAGAGGTCAAAGCTTAACAAAAAAAAGAAAACGAAGAGTCAAAAATTAATAATCAACTCTTCGTTTAAAACCTTACTTATTTATATTTTTTATAACCTTTTCTAGATATTTATAAACACTAATTGTTGATGAGATATTTAGCTTTTCTTTTGGAGTATGAATGTCGTCCATATCAGGACCTAAGGAGACTATATCAATTCCTGGTATTTTTCCCGCAAAGAAACTACATTCTAATCCCGCATGTATGGCTGCAAGTTCAGGCTCTCTACCATATACTTCTTTATACACTTTTTCCATGTGTTCTCTTAAATGTGAATCCTTTTTATACTCCCATGCCGGATACTCAGCTTTTACTTCGTAATTTCCATCTGTAAAAGATGCTAGGTAATCTAAACGATCACTAGTGTATCTTTTATAAGTATTTATTGAACTTCTAATAGAATGACTAAATACTGCTTTTTTCTCGCTTATATCTGCTACTCCTAGGTTCAAGGAACTTTCTACTAAACCTTCAAATGAATGACTCATTTTCTGAACTCCATTTGGAGCATTTACTAAATAAAATAGTACTTTATTAAAGGAAAAGTCATCTAAACATTCATATTCTTTCTTTTTCATTGCTTTAGTCACTATCTTAAGGTCTGGCTCTGAAGTTGCTAATTCTTCATAATAATTATTTGATAAGGTTTCTATAGCCTTGCTTAAATCATCATATGATTTGTCTGATATTAATATTTCTGCATAGGCTTCTCTTGGAATTACATTATCCTTTTGCCCGCCTTTTAAAGCTATTAACTTAAAGTCAATAATTTGTGTTAATTCAAATATTAATCTTCCTAATAATTTTATTGCATTTGTACGATTTTGATGGATTTCTGCACCAGAATGTCCACCTTTTAAATTATTAATACTGATTTGTACTTTTAAGCCTTCTGTTTTTTTTGTGGCTATAGGAATATCACAATATCCATTAAGTCCGCCTGCAGAACTAGTTAATAATACTCCTTCTTCGCCTGAATCCATATTAATTAAATACTTACCTTTTAGACTTGATACATCTAAGCCAATTGCACCGTCCATGCCAACTTCTTCATCAGTTGTGAACACTGCTTCTAATCTTGGATGTTCTAATTCATTATCATCTAATAGGGCTAAGGCATAGGCAAGAGCAATTCCATTGTCTGCGCCTAAAGTGGTATTATTAGCACGAATATAATCCCCATCAATTATTATTTCTATAGTATCTTTTAAAAAGTCATGATCAGAATCAGGTGTCTTTTCACAAACCATATCCATATGTCCTTGTAATATAATAGTTTCTGCTTCTTCATAACCTTTACTTGCTTCTTTTATAATTACTACATTCTCATATTCATCTTGTATATAAGCTAACTTTCTTTCCTTTGCAAAATCTACCAGATAATTACTGATGGCTGTATTATTGTTTGAACCTCTTGGTATAGAGGATATTTCGCTAAAGAAATGAAATATATTTTTATAGTCTTTTTCTTTCAACATTTTGTTAATATTACCTGCCTTTCTAATTCTTAAAACTATGAATTGGTGCAGGGATTCTTCCTCCGCGGCTTATGAAGTCTTCACAGTTAAACTTATTAACTGGCATAATCGGAGCATATCCCAGCAAGCCTCCAAACTCCACCATATCCCCAACATCTTTACCTACTACAGGTATTAGTCTTACGGCTGTTGTTTTTTGATTTATCATTCCTATTGCCATTTCATCAGCAATAATTCCTGATATGGTAGATGCTTTAGTATCTCCAGGAATTGCAATCATATCTAATCCTACAGAACAAACGCATGTCATTGCTTCTAATTTTTCTATTGTAAGTGCTCCTGCTTGAACAGCTTTTATCATACCTTGGTCTTCACTAATAGGAATAAATGCACCACTTAAACCACCTACATAAGATGAGGCCATAACTCCACCTTTTTTTACTTGATCATTTAGTAGGGCTAAGGCTGCTGTTGTACCAGGTGCTCCAACATACTCTAATCCCATTTCTTCAAGAATATCTGCAACACTATCACCTATTGCAGGAGTAGGAGCTAATGAAAGGTCTACAATTCCAAATGGAACGTTTAGCATTTTAGACGCTTCTTTTGCAACAAGTTGCCCCACTCTAGTAATTTGAAATGCCGTCTTTTTAATCTTTTCACACAATGTTTCAAAATCAGAACCTTTTACAGCACTAACAGCTGTTTTAACAACACCTGGGCCACTAACTCCAACATTTATGACACAATCTCCTTCAGTAATACCATGAAAGGCACCCGCCATAAAAGGATTATCATCTGGAGCATTACAAAAAACCACAAACTTAGCACAAGCTATAGAACTATCATCCTTTGTCAATCTGGCTGCTTCTAAGATAACTTCACCTAATAATTTTACCGCATCCATATCAATGCCAGTCTTAGTAGAACCAACATTAACCGAACTACAAACTCGTTCAGTTGTAGCAAGGGCTTTTGGAATAGAATTAATTAGGTTGATATCTGCTTTTGTCATACCTTTAGACACCAAGGCACTGTATCCACCTATAAAGTTTACACCCACAGCCTTTGCTGCCTTATCTATAGTCTGAGCTATAGTTATAAAATCTTCTGCTGACTTACATGCAGAAGAACCAATAATTGAAATAGGTGTAAGAGAAATTCTCTTGTTAACTATGGGTATACCATACTTTCTTTCAATTGCAGCACCAGTAGCAACCAAGTCCTTAGCTACTGTAGTTATTTTATTATAAATATTCTTGTTTAACTCCTTTAAATCAGTACAAATACAGTCAAGCAAACTAATCCCAAGCGTAATAGTCCTAACATCTAGATTCTCTTGTTCTATCATACGATTAGTTTCTGCTACTTCTTGTAAATTTATCATAATAATGACCTATACCCTTCCTTATGTTCTTCACTAAAAACTTTTAACTTATAGCCTATGCATCATATTGAATATATCTTCATGTTGCACCTTTATTGACACGCCTATTTCAAGTCCTACATGATCTAGGTCACTATTTAATTCATCAAAGTTTTTTGTTGAATTACTAGTATCTGTAATCATCATCATATGAAAATATCCACTTACTATTGTTTGTGAAATATCAAGTATATTTACCTGATTTTCTGCAAGATAAGAGCATACCTTTGCAATAATACCTACCCTGTCCTTACCAATAACCGTAATAATATTCTTGTTCATTTTGATTTTACCTCTCATTTGTTATGTAGTATATAATACTTCGCCGCATTCATCTCTTTTAGCAACGCTTAGCATATATTCAATGTTTTTATTATTTGTGTAATTACTAAGTTCTAACTTCACTGTTTCATAAGCTAGATCTTCATAATTATTATCCTTACTTAAATGCACAAGTGATATGTGTTTTAACTTATCATGAAATAATTTAGATATTAAATCAGCTGTACTGTTATTAGATAAATGTCCCTTTGAACTACTTATCCTTTGCTTTAAAAAGTAGGGATAATTCCCAACCATTAACATGTTTTCATCATGATTTGCTTCTAAGAATAATATATCTGAATTTTCTAATTTTGATACTGTATAATCATCAAACTCACCTAAATCTGTTACCATGCCAATTTTACTATCATTGGACTTAAAGGTATAACAAACTGGATTTGCGGCATCATGAGAAATAGAAAAAGGTTCAATACTTATATCATTTATCGAAAAAGTCTTATCAGGCTCAATATAGCAAATTTCACTATCTGCCAAATGACTGTATTTTTTCTTACTTAAAATTGCCTGAATAGTATCTTTTGTTCCATATATGGGTATGTTATATCTTTTTACCATTGTACCTAGAGCATTGATATGATCAGTATGTTCATGAGTTATTAAAATCCCATGTATCTTTGAGGGATCTATATCGATACTTTTTAATCCATTTTCAATTCTTTTGCAACTTATACCTACATCAACTAAAAGCTTTGTATCATTGTTGCCGATATAGTTGCAGTTTCCACTACTACCACTTGCAAGACTACATATTTCCATGAAAATTACCGTGCCTTTCTTTCCATTGTGTCGTTTTATAGTATTTCTTCAATATTTTGTCTATTTGGCTACTTAATTCTTCCTCTGTTCCTTCATTTATAATAAGATCACTTGCATAAATTTTATACTCCTCATCGCTTAGTTGCTTACTCATAATATTCCTAATCTTTTCATCAGAATAATTTCTTTTGTTCTTAAGTCGATCTATCCTGATTTCTATAGGTGTATATACAAACCATATCTTATCACATATATCATCTAATGAGGCTTCAATTGGTAAAGCTGTTTCTATACATATATACTTGCAATCCTCATTGGCTTTTTCTTTTATAATCTTCTTTACTTCTGCCATAACAAAGGGATGAGTAAAAGAATTTAATTTCTTAAGTTCTTCACTATCATTATATACTATATTCCCAAGTTTCACTCTATCAATATTAGCTTTTTTATCTAATATTGATAGGCCAAAGTGAGCAACTATAAGCTTATAAGAAGTTTGATCTTTTTCCATAAGAGTGTGGGCTATTGTGTCTGTATTAATAATGAAAGCATTATACTTCTCTTTTAATATATTAGTTACAGTAGACTTTCCGCTTCCAACTCCACCTATTATACCAATGATCATTTTTTCTTTATCCAACTTCATACCAATTCTCTCCAATGTTCACTCCTAATTCAAGTGGAACTCTAAGTTTAGTAGCATTTTTCATTTCTGTAATTAGAATATCTTTTACTTCTTCTAATTCCTCAATTTTAGCCTCTATTAATAGTTCATCGTGAACTTGTAAAATTAGTCTAGAATCAAGTTTTCTATTCTTTAATTCTTGATTAACTCTATTCATGGCTATTTTAATGATATCAGCTGCTGTTCCTTGAATTGGAGAATTCATAGCAACTCGCTTGCCAAAACTTCTTTGCATAAAATTTGATGATTTTAATTCTGGTATAGGTCTTCTTCTTCCAAAAATGGTATTTACATATCCCTTTTCTTCAGCTTCCCTAACTAGATTGTCTAAAAATTCTTTAATCTGTGGATAAGTTTTAAAGTATTGTTCAATATATTCTTCAGCTTCTTTTCTAGAAATATTTAAATCTTGCCCTAGTCCAAAAGAACTGATTCCATAAACTATACCAAAGTTAACTGCCTTAGCATTACTTCTTTGAAGTGATGTCACTTCGTCTAATGGTGTATGAAAAACTTTTGAAGCAGTAATCTTATGAATGTCATCTTCATGTTGGTAAGCTTCTATTAGACTCTCATCCCCAGACATATGCGCTAATACTCTAAGTTCTATTTGTGAATAATCAGCATCAACAAATACGAAACCTTCTTCAGGAGTAAAAACCTTTCGAATTGCCCTACCTAATTCCATCCTAATTGGTATATTTTGAAGATTTGGATCAGTACTACTAATTCTACCTGTCGCAGTTATTGTCTGATGAAACTTACTATGGATTTTGTTATCTTCTCCAATATAGTTTGCTAAACCATCTGCATAGGTAGATTTAAGCTTGGCTAATTGCCTATATTCCAAGGCTTGATTAATAATAGGATGATAATCTACTAGTTTTTCTAATACACTTGCAGCTGTGGAGTAACCTGTTTTTGTTTTTTTACCAAAAGGCAAGTTTAACTTTTCAAACAAAATAACACCTAATTGTTTGGGAGAATTAATATTAAATTCTTCTCCTGCTTGTTCATATATTGTTTTTTCGAGTTCTCCTATCCTTACTGCTAACTTATCACCATACTCTTTAAGTGCTTCCTTGTTAGTTCTTATACCCCTCTTTTCCATATCAAACAAGGTATATACAAGAGGCATTTCTATATTGATAAACAAATCATACATGTCTGTTTTCTTTAATTGTTCAAATATTGAATCATAAGCTTTAAAGGCCACAAAACTTTCATAACAAGCAAACATAAGAAAGTCATCTTCATTAGTGTTCATTACTTCCTTTAAGCCTTTCTTACCAAATAGTTCTTTTCTTGATTGAATTGTCATATTTAAATAATCTCTAGCAACATCATCAAAATTATAAGTGCTTTTCAATGGGTTTAATAAATATGAGGCAATTCCAATATCATATATCTTATTGTTATTGGAAATATTCAAATAATCTAACTGTTCTTTTAAGTTAATTGTACTTAAAACATACTTGTTATCTAGCAAACTACTAAGTTGTTTACTAAGATATGATACAGTAATATCTTGATCTATTTTTATAAAGTAAACTTTGTCACTTGCAAATGTAATAGAAAGTCCTAGGCAAGTATCCTCATCTATAATAAACTGCATAGCTAGAACATGATTTTTGCTAGGCTTATTCCCTAAATAGAAATCGAAGACTTCCTGGGCCTTGTCTAGTGATGAAATAAGTGTAAAATGATCTTCTATTTTATCGTAAGAATTAACTTCCATATCAAAACGATTTAAGAAGTTCTGAAATTCAAGCTTTTTAAATATAACAAATACATCTTCATTATATATGTCATCAAATGTTGAATTTTTAATGTTAAAATCCAATTCACATTCTGTAATAATAGTTGCAAGCTCTTTACTTAAAAGTGCAATATCATAATTTTCTCCTAATGATTCCTTTGCTCTTTTAGGCTTAATATCTTCGATGTGAGCATGAGCATTTTCAATGGAACCATACTCTACTATTATCTTAGTAGCAGTCTTTTCACCAATTCCAGGTACACCTGGTATATTATCTGAAGCATCTCCCATAAGACCTTTAACATCAATAAATTCAGTTGGACTTACTTGATATTTTTCCTTTACATCTTTTGCAAAATACTCTTCTATTTCTGTTCCTGTTCTCTTTGTTTTAGGAATAATAATCTTAACCTTTTCAGTGGCTAATTGCAGTAAGTCTCGGTCTCCTGATACAACTGAAACATCATAACCTAGCTTTTCTGATTTATTGGCCAAAGTTCCAATTATATCATCAGCTTCATAACCAGCCTTTTCTACAATGGAAATTTTCATGGCAGTAAGCACTTCTTTTATTAATGGAACTTGAGAAACTAAGTCCTCGGGCATTGGCTTTCTTGTACCCTTATATTCTTCATACATATCATGTCTAAAAGTTGGTCCACTTACGTCAAATGCAATAGTCAATAAGTCTGGTGACTCATCATCAAGAATCTTAAACAAAATATTTAAAAAGCCATATACAGCATTTGTTGGTTCTCCTGCTGAATTAGTAAGGCTTGGTAATCCATAAAAAGCTCTAAATAAAATGCTAAATCCATCTATTAAAACTATTTTTTTATTCATTATAACATTCACACCTTTCATATATAATTAAATTCTTAATAATCTAGAACTGTCAATTCGGGCATAGAAGTGTCTTGTCCAAACTCTCTTTGGATAATCATATTGTTCCAAGTTTCACCCTCATAGTATTCAAACATACTATCTGCGCCTTCTTTATCAGTTTGTCTTAAATATAAATAAATATCTGGAAGTTGTCCCTCAATTTCTACAGGTAAATCTATTTTTCCTAAGAGAGATATACTTTCAGGCATAAAATCACTTTCTGTTGCTTTTTGCATTATATCTTCTACTACATATTCACGAATCTGATGTGTAGAAGCAATGGCAATAACAGTAGCAATCATTAACAATACAATCTTCTTACCTGCATATATCTTGTTTTTACTGTTAATCTTTTCTTCTGATTTTTCTATAAGTTTTAGTAAGTCATTATAATAATTATCAGAAAGTTCTTGATTTTCATCTAATTGTTTCATACTTGTAAGTAAAGTATAGTATACTTCTAGTTCTTCCATACATTCATGGCAGGTTTTTAGATGGTCAAGGAATTGACTTAACTGGCCATTATCTAGTTCTTCATTGATAAATGGCATAATCACCTTTTGACAATCCATACAATTCATTGTAGCACCATGCCTTTCTTAGTTTAGACGCAAAATTACCCTCTGTTTATTTTAACCCTTTTTTGCTAATGTTTCAACCTAGAAAAAGGTTAAAAAATATGCATTGTATTACAGGGCTTAATGTTCTGTAATACAATGCATATTTATACTGTCCAATTGATTAGCAAAAGTTTAATGTAAAAACAAACTAATTTCGTATTATTGTTGCTGGTTTGAATTTATTTACAAGGTTACTCGCAATAACTGTTGGAATTATCACAGATAAGGATGACACAATAATAATATGCACCACTATACTGTATGAAAATGAAACAACCGCAAAAGCAAACAATGAATTAATTATGTGTATTATTGCCAGCGAGAATATATTTGCAAAAATAAAAGTACATATTATAAACATTAATGATTCATATATTACCAACTTTATCAATTCAAATTTTGATAAACCATTTGCTTTTAATATAGCAAATTCATATCTTCTGCTAATAATACTATTTACTTGAATTATTGCCATTAACAAAAATATGATTGCTAGAATTACCACAACAACTATAAATGCAGTATTTTTTGTATTATCAATTACATTATTCATAGATTCTACATCTTGATATTGATTAATTGTTTTAAAGTTTGGGTTAAGATTTTTTACTTTTTCTATTACTGATTTAACCTCATTAAAGCTATTGGCATAAAGAACATAAGCACTTGGACTCCAGTCTTTAGAATTATCAAAGGAAACATTTAAATTGTTTGCAATAGCTTCCGTTCTTATCTCTTCCATACTTTCATACGACATGAAAATAATGTTCTCTCCACTGCTAGAATATTTATTCATATAATCATCGTTAAGTATACCATCAATCTCGAAAGTATGATGTGACACTACGATTACGTAATTTTACTATAGGAAATACAAAAGCGGAGTTCACCTAAGATGTGCTTAAAGCTTTACACCTTTACTTTATTCCCATAAATCATCCATTAACTTTTCAATTCGTCTTCTTCTTGCCTCAGTTTCATTCTTATCTATTACAATTGAAAGAACATCGCCCTCTTTCGCGCCTGATGGCAGAAGTTCTATAGGCATATTTATCATATTTTTATCTTCTAACTCAACAACCGCAAAGTTTTCTTCAATTCTGTCAATTATAAAATTCATTTTTAACTCCTTATTAAGATTAATAACATCTTCCGCATGGCTTATATCCATCTAACTTAGTCTTTTCCAAGCTATCAGGTATCTTGCTTTTCTTTAATGAACCGCAGGATCCTCTATGATGTTTTGCACCTGTATTAGTAATATAAACTTCCCCCACATTATCAGTATCTGGAATTTCTACTGCCTTTTGTGTTTCTTCTTTTGTCGGCTCTGGTGTCGGAACTTCTGTTGCTTTTGGAGCCTCTGTCGCTTTTGGTGCTTCAGTAGCCTTAGGAAACCCGCTGGTAGATTCTTTCTTTTTTTGCCACGCTTGCTTTTTTATCAAATGTTATCCTTTGACCATCTGATTTTGCTATTATGGTTCCAGACTCATCAGTTCTATACATTGGTATTTGTCTCTGCCAACTTTATTAAGGTATTTTGTAGTGGATGTCCTTATTTATTACCTGATCCTACGCTGATTACAGCATATTTAGGGGAGAATGCTTGTAGAAAACTATTGCTAGTAGAAGTATTAGAACCATGATAGCCAACCTTGTAGCAGGTGCATCAAGTTTTTGTGCATTTGCAGGAAGTTCTCCACACTGATATTCGTTTATATTATCAATGATTTTCATATATTTTATCAATTTAATTCACCTCGTAAAATTCAAAGTTATCTCTCTGACAATAGTTCTACAGTTTCAACCTATACTCGAGATAGAGTAGAGCAGTGGGATTGCCACCGCCCCCTCATCAAACCGTACGTGCGGTTTTCCCACATACGGCTTTCCGATATTCTTCTTCCTTCAGCATTCAACCACACATCCGTAAAAGTCCTGCATTACTGGTTAATTCAGCTATTTTAACTGCATTTCCCATTTTGTAGTTACGTTGTCTTTTACGGTTGTATTTACTTGTTTTGGCTGTAAGGTATAGTCTATTCTGAAAATCTCGAACCTTTTCATGGGTTTTCTTAGTCTCTTTGACAATCACCAGTTCCTACCTCCTTCATGGATGTAAATAAAGTTGTGCCCCCTTTCCTATGTACAGTTTTACTGTCTGCACAATCATTGGTACTATGAGCACTTCTGACTACCTCTTTGCAGATAGACAATTTCACTTTCGCTTATATGCTATATCTTTACAGTTTTATCTGTGCAAAGTAGGTTCTCTCCAGTTCCGACAAATACTTTCCTGACGTGTCGCTACCTCTACACCGCAGAGTTCTTAGGCATTGCAATTAGGGTTCTTCATGCCGTCTTCCGCCTTCGCTGTTGATGTCGCAGCTCGGCTCTCTGTTGTCCCATAATCGGGATGTCAATAACGGTGCGGCAGTATTCACTTTATGTTACGACCCGCCAGTTTGTCTGCTCCCTGAGGAACATTCCGTAACGCTTCAACGCATGAATTACTCCATACGCTGGTTACTGACTAAGTGGCTGCCCTACCTTTACCACTACAGGACTTTCACCTGTTAGCATTTGCCAGCTTTGCTGGACGCACACATCAATACTACCGTCTCAACGTGTTTTGAGATGAGGGGATAGCTGTCAAACTACCTATTTTTAGGGGTTCGCTCGTAACGGGGAACATATCCAAGAAAATTTTGTCATTTTCTCCGTAGCTGGAAACATATCTATTTCCTTTCCCCCCGTTCTCGGGAACATATCATTTGATATTATTCGTAGTAGGAAACATGTCAAAGCCTATTTAGACATTTGCTCGTTATAGGAACTATTGCTATTACTCAAAAATAGATTTATTGTTCGCAAAAAATACCACTAGATTAGAAAAATAATTGTTTTATAAAATCCAGTATATACTTTTATGATGTTATGAATTACACCAATTTATTATTTATTGTAAATGCGAAAAATTACAAAACGTTGGGCATCCCAATTGTGATTCTAAGAAATTGCTTAAATTGATATTGTTTGTATTCATGGAGTATGGCATAAGCTCGCTTAGAGCTATTGAAAACTATGCCGATATGATATTAGAGATATGCATCTACTTAATGACATGAAAGCTCCGTCTTTTTCCACATTCAGCAACATTATCCGTAATGAACTAACTAAATCAATTGAACAGATTTTTAATAACATTAAAAATATATATTTAAAAAGGGACATGTAGATTTGGAATATCCATATATTAATGGTACCAGAATTGAAGCCAATACAAATCAATATATGAGAAATAAGCACTAATAGAACCTGACATTTATGGCATATAAAAGAAGATAATAAATTCTCCCTGTGAGTATTGAGTTTTTTACACTCAATACTCACAAGGAGGTGTTTATACTTAACACTAATCTATCAAATCAATTTTTTCTAAAAGATAAGTCAATACATTTTCCTCATCTATGACTATTTTTGCTTGGCATGCCATTCCATTCATCAAAGTTGCGTCTTCACCATCTTTTCCTTTAAGAGTCATGTTTTCACACTTTACTCTCACCACATAGTATGCATTTCCCGTACTTTGGTCAACAGAAATATCCTTAGCTATATTTTCTATAATTCCTTCAAAATACCCATATTCACTGGATGGATAGGCTCCAATTTCGAACTTAACTTCCTGTCCCTCTTTTATTTTGGCTATATCTGTATTTTCCACATAGACTTCTGCATAATACTTTGATTCAGCTTCTGGATAAATGGTTCCAATAGCGGTTCCCTCCTGCACAAAGCTTCCGGTTTTCAATTCCTGTGAAATGTAAAAATATCCTGACACATTTGCCTTTATGATACAATTATTATTCTGAATATCATAACTCTTTAAATAAGTTTCACATTCCTTTACCTTATCTTCATATGTTAAAATTTCTGCTGCTATGTTTCCTTTTTCTGTAAGAATTGCAACCGTTTCCTTTGCTTCGTTATCTACACCATTTACCGTTTCTAACTGTAATTTTGCAGATGTCCGATTTGTTTCCAATGATAGAATTGTATCATTATATCCTGAAATCTGTTGCTCAATAGTTGTAATCTGTTGTAATTCCAGATTCATTAACGCCTGTGCTTTTTCTTTTTGTACAGAGTCACGTGCAGTAATCAAAGCATCTCTTTGTTTTTCAAGTGCTTCCACATCAACAGTAACACCCGCGGACTGTGTAACATTCGCCTCATTTTCATCTGCTATATCATTACCGCTTACTGTTTCGTCTCCGGTTGCAGGTTTATCTTCTTTTGAAGTTTTAGCATTTTTTATCTGCTCATCATACTCATCTATTTGCCTTTGGTAGTCATTTATCTGATTATCATATTGTAAGGCTGTGTAACTATAGGACGCAAGGTAGCTGCTTATCATACTGTAATAAACACCTTCGCTAGAATCAAAAGTATTATTTCGAGCTGTAATACACTGTTTTACAGCGTTAAGTTTCTCAATCTTTTTATTATATTTTGCAATGGTTTCAGATATGGAATCCACATTTCCCTGATACAACGTAACCTGTCCCTCTGTATCACTTTCACTTAAGTTCACATTGGCATATAATAAATCTCTTCTGTTTATAAATTCCTTATAGTATGGATTATCCACCGAATCTTCTAAGCTAGTTTTATCTCCATTGAGAGTTTTATCTCCATTGAGACTTTTCTCATATATCGCTAATATCTCAAGTCGAGCTTTTGCAGACTCCAATTCATTTTGATAACGTAGAATCGTATCAGAAAGCTCGTCGATTGAAAGAACGTAAAGAACATCACCTTCTTTTACGTACTGTCCATTTTCTATATAGATTTCTTTTACACTTCCTGTAACACCACTGCTAATTTCATAAACAGCATTGCTACCTTTAAATATACCGTTGCTTTTTACTACAATATCAATCTTTGATAAAGACATCCACATAATCGCAACGACCAATATCATCAAAATAAGATATATGGTATATACCAAAAAGCGGTTTGGTTTTGATTCATAAACCTCAGTGCTATCGCTCATATCTTTCATATCTACAATGATTGGCTTCATACATCATCACCGCCTTCCATAACGGTATTTTCATCCAAAGATTGTTGTTTTACAAGATATGCATATCTACCACCTAATTCTATCAGTTCCCGATGCGTTCCCTGTTCCACAATCCTTCCTTTATCCATCACATAAATCCTGTCACAGTTCTTTATAGTGCTTAAACGATGTGCAATAAATATAGTCGTCATATCCTTTGCAAACTCATGGATGGTTCTATCCAGTGCTCTCTCTGTGATAGAATCTAGATTGCTGGTTGCTTCATCTAATATCAAGATATCCGGTTTCTTAAGCATGGCCCTCGCAATGGCAAGTCGCTGTCTTTGACCACCCGAGAGATTTGTTCCGTTTTCTTCTAATCTTGTTTCATAACGAAGCGGAAGTTCATTTATATAATCATGTGCCTGCGCCATTTTAGATGCTCCTATGATATCATCCATGGTTGCATCATCCAGTCCCAAAGTTAAGTTTTCAAAGACAGAACCACTGAACAGGAATGTTTCCTGAGGAATATATGCAATTCGCTCTCTCAATGTTTCTAACTGTATATCTTCAATATTGTTTCCATTAATTAAAATGTCCCCTGTTTCCGGTGCATAGAGGTGGAGCAGTAGTTTAGATAAGGTTGTCTTGCCAGAACCACTTTCTCCTACAAAGGCTATCTTCTGACCTTTTTCTATCTTTAGATTAATACCTTTAAGGACAAGTTTTCTTGTACCATATCTGAAATCTAAGTTCTTAATCTCAATATCGCCTGCCAAACTTGCCGGCGCAAGCTTGCGGTATTCTGTCTCTGTTTTTTCTGTCTCTAGATCCAAGATTTCTCCTAGCCTGTCAGATGCAACCACCGCGGTCTGTAATTGTGGCTGTAAATTAATCAAGTTCTTTACTGGATCTAAAAAGTAAGCAAGTAATGAGTTAAAGGTTATTAATGCACCAATGGTCATTTCTCCATTAATAACGCAAACACCACCAACCCAAAGAATTAAAATTCCACCTACTAGCTCCACAAAAATCTTTAAGGAAGACTGTAGATTACTTACCCATGTCAAATCAAAGATACTTCGTAATAATTTGACGAACTTAATCTCTGTCTCTCTATTGACTTTTCTCTCTGCACTATATGCTTTTACTGTCTGAATACCATTTAGAGATTCCACCATATAAGAGGTAAGCTGGGCATTATCTTCCATTTGCTTGCGATTTAGTTTTTCATACCACTTATGGAAGCACGCAACTCCATTGATACTTTGGTGGCTTTCCTTCCTCATGGATTTCTCCAAAAAATTCCTCCGGCGTAAGCTTAACGATCCCTTCTCCCGGGTCGGCAATAATCACCTGTTTTTTTGTAATTTTATGTATGACCACATAGTGTAATAAGTTTCCATCTACAATAACGTGCGCAATACAAGGTAATGGAAACTCAGAATAAAACGCTTCTTTATTTCCTTTTACACCTTTCGCACTAAAACCAAGTTGTTCTGCTGCTTTTATCACACCATATGCATTTGTTCCTTGTTTATCTGTTCCTGCGACCTCACGAATCTGGGTAATGCCTATTTTGTAGCCATTTTGTTTACAAATGGTTGCTAGACAAGCTGCACCACAGTCTGTGATGTCATGTTGTTTTATACAATAATATTTCACTTTTTGCTCCTTCGATAGCGAAATTCATTGATATTCCAAGATAAAATAGGTGTAATGATTGTTATTCCAAGGTATATAATAGCAACCATTATATAATTAACATCTTTGCTTAGAAAGAGGTTGATTATATATATAAGTAACATCATCACGCCTAATGCCATTATTTTAGTTGATAGATAGTAAAAAAAGCCTTTCCTTCTTACTACCTCCCATTCACTAACAAATCCTTGATTTTCTTCTTCCATTTTTTTTAACATTGTGTTACATATCCTCCTTTTAAAATACATGTGAATACCAACTATATGATATTCACATGTATCAATTAAACTCATAAACTTAATAAGTTATGGCAAAGGACAACCTGCCCCAACCCAAACACCTGCAGATGTACCTGCTATTACACTTTGCTTAATATATTTGGCATTACCAGTTGCTGCCGCAGGAACTATTCCCACAAAAGTTCCAACAATTGCACCTGCCATTCCTCCCGCAATGCAAGAAAGTATTCCTCCGCCATTAATATCTTCTATTGCCTCAACCATGCTGATTTCTTCAAAACAATTCATAACTTTCCTCCTATGCTACTTTACGTAATGGTCCCAAGCTACACCTGCGACTGCCCCAACAACTACACATGCTACCACTCCTACTGGAGTACATGTAACCACTCCACTTATACTTGGGAGGCTCTCCATCTTTCAATACTTCTCCAAAAAATTCTTCTGGAGACAGTTTTACTATGCCCTTTCCCGGATCAGCTATAATAATTTGTTTTTTTGTTATTTTATGAATAACTACGTAATGTAACAAAGAACCGTCAACTATT
>CAZOGN010000020.1:0-33600 GCA_964579655.1 uncultured Lachnospiraceae bacterium | reverse complement strand
CAATGATAAGCGCAACTGCCACGGTAATTGATATGCCTATTATTATTTTTGTACGTTTTTGCATAATAACCCCCTGATTTATGTAATTGGTAATTACTAATAATACATATAGAATATCATAAAAATTAGAAGTAGTAAATGCGAAGGATAAAGAATAATGTCTGTTGAATAGGAATCATAATTGATATTGTATATAGTTGGGTTTATAATTGTTATATTATGTCTGATTATATGAAAAAGGTAATGGAATCAAAATAAAAAACATATAATTTGCAATATACTAAAAGATAGGAAGTTTCATATATGAAAAAAACACAAAGAATTAAATACGCACTTGCATTTGTAATATTACTATTTATTGAAGTGATGATTGCCTTATATGTTCGTGATTCATTTGTGCGACCGTATGTAGGAGACATGCTTGTTGTGATTGCAATATACTGTTTTATAAGAATATTTATACCTGATAAAATTCGCTTGTTACCCTTATACATTTTTATCTTTGCAGCAGGGGTGGAGATCTTACAATATTTCAATATAGTAGAAATACTAGGTTTGAAAAACAACGCATTTTTTAGTGTGATAATTGGTTCAGTATTTGATATCAAAGATATAGGGTGCTATGCGGTTGGATGCTTTATTATTGGAGGAGTTGAATTTTTAAATAATAAATATAAGACAAGTATAAAGTGATTTTATTTCACAAAATCCTTACGCTCTTTAGCAACATCTATAAGTTCTTTAGTTTTATCAAAAAACTTCTATAAGTCTTGTGTCTACACACTCTTTGACGATTGTCTCTTTTTAATATAATTCCAATTCTTTATAAGATAAGTGGCCTGTTTTATTCAGGCAGACTTTAAAAGCATATGCATTTATTCTTTAGCACATGGGTAGCTATCTTCTATACCTAACACACTATAATTTTCTTTAATTCTTGAATTCGATCATATTCCAACACCCCTGTTACAATTCATGAAAAAGTCCATATAAATATTGAAAATGGTAATAACTTCAACGATACTGCAAAGTATTACATGTTTTGTAATATTATATAACAAAGGGTTGAAATTGGTATTTAATTCTGTTATACTAAAAAATGGGTATTTACAAAATGTAGAAGGAAAAGGGGTAAGGTGGTGAATGTGAATGAAATTGGGATATAGGGAGTGTAAGACGTGTAAAGCAAAAGTATCAAGAAGAATTTTAGAAAATAACTATTGTATTTGTCCCGAATGTGGTCAATATATGAGATATCATGCAAGAAAGCGAATAATGTCGCTTGCTGATGAAGGGTCATATAAAGAGTGGAAGAACAAGGAGTATATTTCAAATCCACTTAATGATATGACATACAAAGAAAGCTTTGAAAAGTCTAAAATCAAGCATAATCTTAATGATGCAATTGTGTGCGGAGAAATAAAAATAAATGGTGAGAAGGTTCTTATTGGAGTAATGGATACTAGATTTATGATGGCAAGCATGGGTTATATAGTTGGAACATGTATTACGGTCTTGTTTGAAGTTGCAACCAAAAGAAAGTTGCCTGTTTTATTATTTTGCTGTTCTGCTGGCGCTAGAATGCAAGAAGGTATGATTTCCTTAATGCAAATGGAAAAGACATCAGCTGCAGTAAAACGACATAGTGAGGCAGGACTATTATATATTTCAATTTTAACGAATCCGACAATGGGAGGTGTGACCGCAAGCTTTGCAATGCAAGCTGATATAATCCTTGCTGAAAAAGAAGCAATGATTGGATTTGCAGGACCTCGGGTTATTGAACAAAACACGGGACAAAAACTACCGCCTGGCTTTCAAACTGCTGAATTTCAAAGAGAACATGGATTTATTGATGCGGTTGTTGATAGAGAAGATCAGGGAAGATTGTTGTCATTTTTTTTAAAAATACATAAGAAAAATAAGAGAAAATTAAAAAGAGTCAAGAAAATAGAAGAAACACATTCAGATTGTTATAAAAAGGCAGTTAATAAAACACCTTGGGAAAAAGTCATGACTGCACGTTTGCGAGAGAGACCTACAAGTATGGAATATATTGAACGTCTTTTTCCAGACTTTTTTGAATTAAGTGGTGATAGGGTTTTAGAAGATGATCATGCAGTTGTTGCAGGATTGGCAACATTTCAAGAATGCCCAGTGACAGTAATAGGACATCAAAAAGGAAAGGATTCTTTGCAGGAGGCAAGATTCCGTAATTGGGGTATGCCATTGCCGAGTGGATATAGAAAAGCATTGAGACTGGCTAAACAGGCTGAAAAGTTTCACAGGCCAGTTATTTTTTTTGTTGATACTATTGGTGCTGCATGTGGAAAAGATGCTGAAGAGGGTGGACAAGGCTTAGCAATAGCCAATCTTTTGTATGAGATGAGTTCGCTTAAGACACCAATCCTTTCAATTGTTATTGGAGAAGGTGGTAGTGGTGGAGCATTAGCTTTTGCAGTTGCTAATGAGGTGTGGATGTTAGAAAATTCAGTTTATTCTATTCTAACTCCTGAAGGATATGCAAGTATTTTATGGAAAGACAATTCTAGAGCAGCTGAAGCGGCAGAGAAAATGGGATTGACAGCAGAGGAATTATATAAGCAGGAGATTGTTGAAAAAATAATAGCGGAAGACGAACCAGTGACAAGGGAGAACATGCAGGATATTTGCTTGGTCTTAGAGAAGAATATTACAAATTTTCTGACTATATATCTTAAGAAAAGTGGTAAATCCCTAGTAAATGAAAGATATAAAAAATTTAAAAAATATTGAATGAGGTAAATGAGCTGATATATGTAAAAGCAATAGATATATCTTTCTTGGATACTGATATTTTTCAGAAAGATGTAACAAATAATAAGAAAATTAAATTAGATAATTCATGGGACAGAAAGCAGAGTGTGTTTGCCGAAATGCTCTTAAGATATGGTATGTGGAAGGAAATAGGCATTAGTAATGTGAAGATTAATTATAATCAATTCAAGCCTTACATAGAAGAAGCTTGGGATTTAGATTTTAGTTATACACACTCGGGAAAATGGGTAGTGTGTGCCATCTCAAATAATAAAATAGGTGTGGATGTGCAGAAAATCTTCCCTAACTATATAGACATCGCAAGGCGAACTTTTTCAAAAGCAGAAGCGGATACTTTAAAAAAAATGACGGGACTAATAAAGGAAGAGTATTTCTATAAATTATGGGTGTTAAAAGAGAGCTATGTTAAGTGTATAGGAACAGGAATGAGGATACCATTTTCATCCTTTGTGATTAAAGAAGAAAAGGAGTTTTATTTGGAAGTAAGGGATAGAAAAATGGAACAATTCCAGTTCTTTGATAAAAAAATAGGATCTAACTATTATTTTGCTTTGTGTAATTTGGGAAAACAAAAGTTTAAAGAGGATGATGTGGAACTTGTCACTGCTAATTTGTTACTGGAATGGATTAGGTGTTATTAATGATAATTATAGTTATACCACATGCAGGTGGCGCTAGTATGGCGTATTTCAATTTGAAACAAAAAATAGAGAAGGAACATAAATGGTGTTTTTTTGAGTATAAAGGACATGGAACAAGAGCGCAGGAGCCATTATATGTTTCCTGGTCAGAAATAGTTGAAGAGCTATATGTGTTTGTTAAAAATTCAATAGATAATCAGCAGGCTTATGTACTTCTTGGTAATAGCATGGGTGCTTATTTATTGCAGGAGCTGTATGAAAAGTTAAAGATAAATAAGCTTATGCTGCCAATTCATGCAATATATACAGCTTGTAATCCGTATTTTGAATTGGAGAATCTAAGTGTTTCTTATATAGAGGATAATAGTGATTCCATAGAGCGAATAAAAACATTAAAGTTCTATAAGGACTATCTTAGACCCATATTAGAGAACGATATTATTTTGCTTAAGCAAGTGAATCGAAAGGCAATATTTAAAAGAAAATTGCATTGTAACATAACGGTAATTTATGGTCGGAATGATGATTTGATTACATCAGAATACAAGTTTGACTGGAATAAAGTTACTAGTAAAGTTTGCAATGTAAAATATTTAGAAGGGGGGCATTTGTTGTTATGTGAGAAGGCTAATATAAGTGAAGATTTACAAAAGATATTAAAAAACTATATAAAATAACAGAAAAGATGGAGGAATACATGAATAAAAGAAAAAAAACTTATGTATTTTCGGGACAGGGGATACAAGTAAAAAAGGCATGTTCTGAAGTTTTTGAGAAATATTCAGAAGAGGTGGATTCTGCAAGTAATATATTGGGTTATTCCTTATACGACTTATGTAAGAATGCTGGGGAAGAAGTGTTAAAGAATACAGAGTTTTCACAAGTAATTATATATGTTGTTAATGCATTGGAGTTTTTAGATGAATTATCTTTAAATAAGGAATATCCCGACTTTTTAATAGGACACAGTTTAGGAGAATATAATGCCTTACAAGCAGCGGGTTCTATATCTTTTGAAGATGGATTGAAGATTGTAAAGGAAAGAGGACGTCTAATGCGAATAGCAGGTTCGGGTTCAATGTGCGCTGTATGTGGTCCATCTATGGAAAAGATTATGGATGCAATAAATGGATGCTCGAATAGAAGCAAATTTGATATTGCAAATTTAAATTCACCTAGGCAGATTGTGATTTCTGGTTTAGAGGAAGACATACTGCTTGCGAAGAATGAATTAGAGAAAAAGCAAATGAAATGTATAACTTTAAGAGTGAGTGGGGCCTTTCATTCGCGACACATGATAGGTGCTAATAAGAAGTTTGTTACGTTTTTAAAGGAATATCAGCTGCAGAAACCAAGCAAAGCCTCGGTGGTATCTGCTACAACGGCATCAAGATATGAAGATAATGTTATGGAAATATTGCAGGAACATATGGTGAAGTCTGTGAATTGGATAAAAAGCATTAATTATATTATTGATCAAGGAGCTTATGAATTTAAACAAATTGGTAAAACGAAAAGTTTAATTAATTTAGTTGATGATATTAAGTTTGAACGAATAACAAACAAAGGAGGAAGTGATTTGATATGAATTTAAAAAAAAGATTTGTAGAAGTTGCTCTAAATAATACTGAGTCTGTTTTACATATGTATGATTCGAATTTAGATTTGTCCTTTCATGATTTTTTGATGTGCGTGGATAATTTCAGAAAAAAACTTGTAGAAGAATCCATAGGTTCAGATGAAGTTGTATTAATTCAAGCTTTAAACCCCCTACACATTTTGACTAGTTATTGGGGAACTATTTTGAATGGTTCCATTCCGGCAATGTATCCAATTGAAAGCAATATAGAAAAGCATATACAAGCAATCGAAAGATTATGTAGTCAATTTGAAATTACAAATATCGTATGTGATGCTCAGCTTTTTGATATAATGCGAGAAAAAAATTCTAAAACAAAGGTGATTCCAATTGATATAAACATGGAAACTCATGATGTTTTACTTGAAAGTGATACGGAAGATGTAAGTAATAAAACAGCAATGTTACAATTCTCATCAGGATCAACTGGAACTCCAAAGGGTGTAATGTTAACACATAAGAATTTAATATCTAATGTAGATGCGATTATTAATACTATGCAAGTAAAAAAAGAAGACATTATATTTAATTGGCTTCCCCTATCACATGATTTTGGCTTGATTGTTATGCATATGACGGTTTTATTCCAAGGCTGTGAACAGATCATTATGACACCAATCAAATTTTTAAGAAATCCGTCTATATGGAGCAATATTATTACAAAATATGGTGTGTCAATTGTTGCTATTCCCAACTTTGCAATGAAGCTAATTCTAAAAACGTATAACAAACAAGAATATGAAAATTCTGATTTGCACACCTTAAGAATTGTTGTAACTGCAGGAGAAGGAATTTCAATAAATACATGTAGCAAATTTGAACAGGTGTTTTGTACTAATAAACTTGCAAAGAATGTTATTGTTTCTGCTTATGGCTTGGCAGAAGCTACAGCGGCAGTTACTTGTGGAGTTTTAGAAGAAGATGCAACTTTTATTGTTAGCAATAATGTTTTAATTGGTGAGAAGATAGAAAGGAATAGAATTCAAAGTGCTAATGATAAGAGAATTGTAAGTTGCGGAAAGATTATAGATTGTAATAAGGTGTATATATATGATGATGAAGGAAATCAATTAGGAGACAACTATGTTGGAAATATAATTGTTGAGGGTGATAATGTTACAAAAGGATATTATAGAAATCCTAGTGCAACAAAAGAAGCCATAAAGGAAGGTCAATTGAATACCGGGGATATTGGCTTTATTTCTAATGGAGAATTATATATATCTGGAAGAAAAAAAGAGATGATAATCATTAATGGAAAGAACTTTTTTTCTGGTGATGTTGAAACTGTAATTAATTTAAATCTTGCATCGAGTAAAGGTATTTTGATTGCTGCATTTAAGGTAACTAAGAACGATTCAGAAGAGTTGTATGTAGCTATAGAAGGAGAGGAAAATTTTTCAGAGCAACTTGTAAGAGAAATTAAGAAATGTGTATTAGATAAGATGCAACTAAAAGTTAGTAATGTGGTAGTGGTAGAAAGTATTCCTAGAACTGCAAGCGGAAAACCACAATATTACTTATTAACACAGATGTTTGAAAAAACAGATGTTCTTGAAGTGTTAATCGAAATGATAGAAATGTTTACAGAAGAAAAGATCACAGAGGATGACTTGGGTAGACCATTCACAGAATTAGGCATTGATTCCATAAAGATGGAGTATATGTTTAGTGAACTTGAAAAGAAATTTAAAGTTCCTATAACAATAGATGTCATATGGAACTATCCCACATTAGAGAAATTGGCAGAATATCTTGATAAACATAAAACAAAAGTTAGTAACAATAAAAAAGTTAATAAAAGAATTAGCAAAGAAAAAAATTCTTATAATGATCAAGATATAGCCGTTATATCTATGGCGTGTCATTTTCCAGGAAATGCTGATACGCCTAAAGAATATTGGGATAATCTATTACAAAAGAAAGATGATATTTGTGATATAGATGAGGATAGGATGAAAAATCTTGGCAATAATAAGTTGAAGGACTATAAAGGGGGATATTTACAAGATGTAGGGGCGTTAAATGCTAAAGAGTTTGGCTTGTCTCCAAGAGAAATACAAAGTATGGACCCACAGCAAAGGCTATTACTTAGAACTGCAGAAGAACTATTAGATAATGCATCCCTTAATAAAGAAACAGTGTCGGGTACCAATACAGGAGTATTTGTTGGAATTTCAAATCATGATTATTGTTTATTGTGTGATGATGATAAGGGAGATGTTTATACTAGCACAGGGAACGCTTTTTCTATTGCAGCAAATAGAATTTCATACTTGTATAACTTGACAGGCCCTAGTATGTCTGTGGATACAGCATGTTCATCCTCTCTTGTTACCGTTCATATAGCTGCACAGGCTTTGAAAAATGATGAATGTGATATGGCTATCTGTGGTGGTGTAAATGTAATTTTAAATTCTGAAATTAGCAAGGCATTTTATGAAGCGCAAATGCTTTCTAAAGACTCAAAATGTAAGACTTTCGATGAATTTGCAAATGGATATGTAAGGGGTGAAGGTTGTGGCTTGGTTTTGCTCAAGCGAGTAAAAGATGCCGTAGCGGATAAAGATGATATCTATGCTATTGTGAAAGGTTCAGCTATCAATCAAGATGGAAGAAGTAATGGTCTTACTGCACCAAATGGTAATGCGCAGAAAAAGGTAATAACTAAGGCACTAGAAAAAGCGAATATTTCACCTAATGAATTAGATTATATTGAAGCGCATGGAACAGGTACAAAATTAGGAGATCCGATAGAATTAAATTCAATTAATAGTGTTTTTGAGAATGCGAATTCTAATTCACACATATGTTATATTGGTTCTGTTAAAACTAATATTGGACACTTAGAATCTGCAGCAGGAATTGCAAGTTTAATTAAATCTACATTAATGTTAAATGAAAATAAAATTCCACCTATTCTGAATTTTAAATCTCTAAATCCATATATTGTGATTAACGAGGAAAAGATACAAATTGCAACAGAAGAAAACTTGAGGCATAGAAAAAACATTTTACAAAACATAGGCATGAGTTCCTTTGGTTTTGGTGGTACTAATTGTCACATGATAATATCGAGGTATTCGGGCAATGCTAACATAAATAAATTGACATCAAAATGTAAAAGTCAGGACTCTTTTTGGACAAGTGTCAAAAAAAGGAAAGAAAGGAATGAGGATATAAAGATGAATAGTGAAGTTTTGGTAGAAATGAGAAAACAAACAGAATTATTAGAAAAACAAATTATATTATTAGAAGAAAAACAGTTTAGTGCGAACCTAGAGGAAAAGAAAGCTGAAAAAATAGACTATAATATACAAGAGTTAGTATTTAAGGCTTTATCAGAAGTTACTGCTTATCCAGAAGCTTCTCTTGATATAAATGATAAACTACAATTGGATTTAGGAATTGACTCGATTATGATGGCAAAGTTAATAGATATATTAGGAACGGAACTTTCACTAGAACAAGAAGAAGTTTCTAAGGTTATTGCAGCTGGATGTGAAGAGGGAACAACTATCAAGGATTTATGCATGATTATGGAAGAATCTTTAGGAGTTTCAGATTTCAAGGTAGAAGAAAGTCAAGCTGAAGTAGCAGTTTGTCTTGAACACAATCCACAAGAAAATATAAAGTTGGAGAAACAGGTATCGGAATTCGAAGATTATCAACAAATAAAAGAACGTATGAAAAAAGAAAAACATAATCCATATTATAAAGTAAGTTATGGAATGCCAAAAAATATTATTCTTACCGATGATGGAAAGAAAATTAATTATTCAACATACAATTATGTAGGGCTTAATGGAGATTCAGATATTATAAATGCATGTGTAGAGGCTACAAAAAAATATGGCACATCTGTTTCTGGAAGTCGAATGATATCAGGAGAAATTCAGTTACATAGAGAATTAGAAAATGAAATTACTTCATTCTTGGGAACTGAAGATACTATTGTATATATTGGTGGTTATACAACTAATGTAAGTGCAATTAGTACAATTGTTTCAAAAGAAGATCTTATATTACATGATTCACTTTCACATAATAGTATTATTACAGGGTGCATATTGTCCGGTGCAAAACGCATGTCCTTTAAACATAATGATATGAATTCCTTAGAAAGTTCACTCAAAAAAGTACGTAAGTACTATCGAAGAATACTTATAATTGTAGAAGGAATTTATAGCATGGATGGCGATATTTGTAATTTGCCCAAATTAATAGAACTAAAGAAAAAATATGGAGCTATACTTATGGTTGATGAAGCTCATTCTTTAGGAACTATTGGAGAGAATGGTAGAGGTGTTGGAAGCTATTATAATGTTGATCGTAAGGATGTAGATCTATGGATGGGAACCATGAGTAAATCTTTAGCAAGCTGTGGTGGATATATTTCTGGAAGTAAAGAGTTGATTATGTTGTTGAAATATACATCCAATGGATTTATATTTAGTGTAGGCATTTCACCATCTAATGCGGCAGCAGCTATGGAAGCATTAAGAAAACTAAAAACGTCACCAAAACTAATAAGTAAATTGAAAGACAATAGTGAATATTTTTTAGGATTAATGCAGGAAGGAGGATTAGACACTGGCTTAGCATCAGGAACGGCAATTATACCTTGTATATTGGGTGATTCTAGAAAATGTATGCAAGTGTCATTCAAATTATATGAGAAAGGTATAAATGTTATGCCAATTGTGTACCCTGCTGTAGCAGAGAAAGAAGCACGTTTAAGATTCTTTTTATCAACCAATCATACAAAGGAAGAGATGCAATATACAGTTGATGTGTTAAAGCAAATTGTTTTAGAATAGTATCATAATATAATGAGGGAGGCAAGCAATATGAAAAATAGTTTGATTATATATGAATCAGGCCACCACTATAATACGCAGAAAGTGGTAGAAAATATATCGCAAAAATACAAAGCAAAAATAGAAAAGGTTAGCGATGCCAAGCAGATAAACGATTTAGATCAATACGAAGTATTTTTATTTGCATCAGGTATTTACCATGGAAAACCTGCAAGCAGTATTATTAACTTCATTGAAAATAATGTGGAAACGCTCCGTAACAAAAAGGTGTTATTGCTTCTTACAAGTGGTACAAATAACAAAAAGTACATGAATGAGTTTAGGGAAAAACTTGAGGATTATGACATAAAAGTAGAGAAAGATTATCAATGTTTAGGTTATGATACTTTTGGACCTTGGAAGTTTATAGGTGGAATAGCAAAAAAACATCCTAATGCAGAAGATATACAAGAAGCATGTAATGCTTTTCAAGGATACTTGGAATAAGATATAAGCCACTGTGTTAATACACAGTGGCTTATATTTTGAAAGAGTACAAATATTAAAAAAAGGTCGTAAATGAAAAAGTATTATGTTATAATTATTTATAATATTGTTAAAAATGTAAAAAGAGTTGCTAAAATTTTTTTATTTAGACTAGCAATGGAGGTATAGAAATGTTAAATCAAGATAAAGTTAGAACTATGACAAGGCTAGCGATCTATGAACAAGGCAAAGGAAAAGAAGAGTTAAAAATCAACAAATATTATAAAAATGATTATATACGTCTTCAAGTAATCAAATCTTTTATTGCTTCTACATTAGCCAGTCTGTTAATAGCAGTCATTATTGCCTTATATCAATCGGAATATTTGATTTTAAATGCAACAAAGTTAAATTTCGCCGAAATAGGTAAAGCAGTTTTGCTTATTTATATAATGGTTAGCATTTTTTATTTTATTATTACGACTACAAATGCCACTTTAAAGTATAATAAGGCAAAAAAGAGTCTAAGAAGATATAATTATTTATTAAGAAAATTAAGAAGTATATATGTTGTGGATAATACAGCAAAAGAGCAACTTAGGAGGCAATAATAATGATGTCACTTTTGGAATTTAAGACAAGAATACAGAATTTATATCAAAAATATTCTATTTATATAGAACCTATAATAAAATTTGTGGTTTCTATGGTGATATTTATATTGATTAATAGCAACATAGGATATGATGACAGATTAAAATCTGCTCCGATAGTTTTGGCACTATCTTTACTATGTGCATTTACACCTTCAGCTGTATTAGTTTTGCTATCAATACTAATTTCAGCACTTCATATTTTTCACGTATCCCCAATACTAGCGCTCATTATATTGGTTATTTTTATGATCATGTACCTTTTGTACTTTCATTTTATCCCAGAACTTGGATATGTGCTAGTGGCAACTCCGATTTTATATGCTTTGAACTTACATTATATAATTCCAATTATGCTTGGATTGTTTGCTTCACCAATAGCGATTATAGCATCTGCTTGTGGTCTTATTATAATATATTTGTTTCAAATAGTTGTTCAAGTTGTAAATATGCAATTTGGAAACACAATAGAAGATGCCTTAGAAATATATACATACGTAATAGATAATTTGCTGAAAAACAAAGAAATGATTTTAACTATAGCAATATTCTCTTTTATTACAATTATCACTTATGCTGTTAGGCGCTTTAAGTTTGATTACTCTAAAGAAATAGCAGTTGCTGCAGGTGCACTTACTTGTCTTTTGGGCTTTTTAACTGTTGATTTACAACTTGGTGTTACTGAGCAAATAGCTCCTATGTTTTTAGGGACTTTAATTTCAGCTATATTGGCATTGGTTATACAGTTCTTCTATAGAGCATTAGATTACTCTAGATCAGAGTATCTACAATTTGAAGATGATGATTATTTTTACTATGTAAAAGCAGTACCTAAGATTGTTGTTTCCGAACAAAACATTAATATTAAGAGAATTAACCCTCAAAGGACTAGAGACAAAAGAGAAGATAGAGAAGAGGTTTATGATGATTTAGAAGATGAGTATTATTATGATGAATCAGGTGATGAATTTTATTTTGAGGATGATGAATAATAAAACTTACTATATATATATATTTATAAAGTATACGAAATGAGAGTGATTAAGTGGAGGCTATAAAGAATTTCTTTAAAAATTATATAGTATGGTTATCAATACCTAAAATAGGCGTTACAGATATTATAGAGATGCTTATTATTGCTTTCTTAATTTATCACTTGGTAAATTGGTTTAGGAGAACAAGGGCATGGACATTAGTTAAGGGTATTGCAGTTTTAATTGTATTATGGATGATAGCCTCAATACTAGAACTTGAAGTTATTTTATGGACATTTGGCAATACTATTGACGTGGGTATTATTGCTTTAGTTATTGTGTTCCAACCAGAATTTCGAAGAGCTCTTGAACAGCTAGGGCAAAATAGTATACTTAGTCCAATATTTGATTCTAAGGACAAGTTGGAACGTTTTTCAGATGAAACAATTGACGAATTAGTTAGAGCAACATTCAACTTAGCAAAGGCTAAGACTGGTGCTCTTATTGTTATAGAAAGAGATATTCCCCTTAATGAATACTCAAAAACAGGTATTTCATTAGATGCATTAATTAGCAGCCAATTAATAATTAATATATTTGAGATGAATACTCCTCTACATGATGGAGCGGTTTTACTTAAAGGGAACCGAATAATTGCAGCTACCAGTTATTTGCCATTATCTGATGATGTTAGTTTAAGTAAGGATTTGGGAACTAGACATCGTGCAGCAGTTGGAATAAGTGAGGCAACAGATAGTTTAACTATAGTTGTTTCAGAAGAAACAGGCAAGGTATCTGTAGCCGTAAAGGGTACTTTGATACGTAATGTAGATTCTGATTATTTGAGAAATAGATTAATTATACTGCAAAACAAGATAGAGGAAAAAGGTAAGTCTAAGTTTAAGTTATGGAAGGGAAGGATAAAAGATGAAAAAGAAACTGACTAATAATCTTGGTCTTAAAATTTTATCCTTAGTAATTGCTTTTTTGATGTGGCTAATAATTGTAAACATCGAGGATCCAGCAATTACTGGAACATTCGAAGGAATTCCTGTAGAAGTTATTAATGAAGAGGCCCTTGAATCAGAAGAAAAAGCTTATGATGTTATTGGAGGAGATGTTGTAGACATAGAAGTAAAAGGCAAAAGGTCTATCATAGAGAAGTTAGGTAGATCAAGCTTTAAGGCAACAGCAGATCTTTCACAGTTATCTATTGTTAATGCAGTTGAGATAAATGTTTCTGTACCAGGATATTTAGATGAAGTTGAAATCACCCATCAGAGTGTTTCAACTATGAAAGTAAGCTTAGAGGATGTTGTAACAGAACAATTTCGTGTTGATATTATTGAAAGAGGCTCATTAGCAGAAGGTTATTATATTAATGAAAAGACAGCTAGACCTAATATAATGCAAGTAAGAGGGGCTGAATCAATTATAAATAAGATAAAAGAAGTTAATGTATTTGTTGATATCACTAATGCAAATGAATCGTTTAACATAACTTCAACTCCACAAATATATGATCATAATGGAACCCTAATGGATCCTGAAAAGATGGAGTTAAGTTATGAGGAATTTGATATAACTGTAAATGTGCTTAAAACAAAAACAGTTAAGTTGTTTTTAGAATTAGTAGGAGAGCCAGCACGTGGTTTTACCTATGTAGCATTTGAATATGAACCCAAGGAAGTAGAAATAGCTGGCACTGAAGATGAACTAGCTAAGGTTCCTAATATTAAAGGTTCTTATAATATAAATTATGCAAGGGCAGATATAGAAGATGAAGTTAATATTTCTGATTTCATAAAAAATGATGTAATTTTGATTGATGAAAATCAAAATGCGGTAATCAATATAGATATTGAGCCTCTTGAAAATAAGGAAATTACCTTTAATACGGTTGGTGTTGATGTGAGAAACTTACCAGAAAATAAGACCTTAGAATATGATAATCCGGGTCCCTTTATAGTTACGGCCTCTGGCTTAGCAGAGGAACTAGCCAAGGTAAGTAGAAGTAACTTGAGTCCATATATTGACTTGAAAGATCTTGAAGGCAATTCAGGAGAAGTTTCAGTTTTATTTGATTATGCTGAAGAAGGTATAAGTTTCTCTGATGTGAAACTAGAAGTTTCTTTAAAAGGAAAAGATTAATATCTTTTAGAACTTTATACTAAGATTTTGTTTATAGGGCATTCTCAGGATGGAGGAATGCATATGATCAGTGAGAAAGTTATTATAAAAAATAAACTTGGGATACATTTACGTCCTGCAACATTACTTAGTGGCAAAGCTCTTGAATTTGATTCGACAATCGAACTAAAAATAGCAAACACTACAGTAAATGCCAAGTCGGTTTTAGGTGTTCTTGCTGCAGGAGTCAGTCAAGCTGATGAAGTAGAGATTACATGTGACGGTGCAGATGAGTTAGAAGCCCTTAAAGCTATTATTCAATTAATAAAAGATGGCATGGGAGATAATATTGACCAAAAATCATAAAATTTATTAGTTTTATTTGTAAATAAAGTAATTGTATACTAATAAATTAAATGCTATAATATTTAATTAAATAACATAAAAAAGGAATGATATAAGATGGGACTAAGATTTTAGTAGATAAAGCCACTTTGTATATTCTTAAAAAGTATAGTGTGATTTATCGACTCCATAGTTTTTTAGTATTAAAAGACTATAGATTGATAAGTTTTGATATTTGTTGAGATTATTAGAGGAGGATAAATCATGTTAAACCACAAAAAATATAAAAAACCAATAATTATTGATTTTTCAGAAAGACAGTGGCCAAAGAAAGAAATAGAGAAGGCACCTATCTGGTGTAGTGTAGATTTAAGAGATGGAAACCAGGCCTTAATTGAACCTATGACAGTTGAAGAAAAGGTAGAGTTTTTCCAAATGCTTGTAGACATAGGTTTTAAGGAGATAGAAGTAGGTTTTCCAGCAGCATCACAAATTGAATTTGACTTTTTAAGAGAATTAGTTAATAGAAACTTAATTCCTGACGATGTTACAATTCAAGTTTTAGTACAGTGTAGGGAACATTTGCTTGAACGTACCTTTGAGGCCCTTGAAGGTATTAAAAAGTCTATTGTTCATATTTATAATTCTACATCACCCATACAAAGAGAAGTAGTATTTAATAAAAACAAAGATGAAATTAAACAAATAGCAATAGATGGAACAAGGATGGTTAAGGAATGCGTCAAGGATTTCAATGGTAGCGTTACTTTAGAGTATTCACCGGAAAGTTTTTCAGCTACTGAACTTGACTTCGCCTTAGAAGTTTGTAATGCAGTTCAAAGTGAATGGGGTCCGACTAAGACAAATAAGATGATAATTAACCTTCCATCAACAGTAGAGATAAACACACCTAATGTATATGCAGATCAAATTGAATGGATGTCTACTCGCTTAGAGAACAGAGAATCAATTATACTTAGTGTTCATACACATAATGATCGTGGTACAGGAGTTGCCAGTACAGAACTAGCCTTATTAGCTGGAGCTGATAGGGTAGAAGGTACTCTTTTTGGTAATGGAGAAAGAACAGGTAATGTGGATATACTTAATCTTGCTGGGAATATGTATGCATCAGGAATAGATCCAGAATTAGATATAAGTAATGTTAACAAGATGATTGAAGTTTTTGAAAGATGTTGCAAAATGCCAGTTCCTAATAGACTTCCATATGCAGGAAAGCTAGTGTTTACTGCGTTTTCAGGTTCTCATCAAGATGCAATTAATAAAGGCTTAGATGCAATGAAGAAAAGAGCCGACGGATATTGGGATGTTCCTTACTTACCAATTGATCCAGCAGACCTTGGTAGAGACTATGAACCAGTTGTACGTATTAATAGCCAGTCTGGAAAAGGTGGCATTGCATTTGTTATGGATCATTACTTTGGTTACAAATTACCAAAGGCCATGCATAAGGAATTTGCTGATGTAATACAAGGCATTTCAGAGAGCCAAGGAGAAGTTGTTCCTGATCAAGTTATGGAAGCATTTAAAGTTGAATATATAGAAATGAAAGAACCATATCACTTTAGAAAGTCTAAGTTTGAGGATGTTCCTGATGCAGACAATGAAAACAAGTATAGTTCTTTAGCGCATATAGAATATACTGCTTTTGGAGAAGATAGGATATTTGAATCTGTAGGTAATGGACCTATTAATGCTGTGTTAGATGGACTTCAAAAAGAATTAGGAATTAATTTAAAAGTTCAGGATTATTCTGAACATGCACTTACAGAAGGATCTCACGCATATGCAGCAGCCTATATACAATTAGTTAATCCAGACAACGGTAAGACTGTATTTGGAGTGGGCACTAGTTCTAATATAACTAGAGCATCAATTAGAGCTGTATTTAGTGCAATGAACCGTATATACCATAAAAAAATCTAATATATCAAGAAGTTGATTATAAGAGGGTTCGTAGCCACTTGCACACTAGTGTAAGTGGTCACGAACCTTTGCTATATCAAAAGATTCAAAATTGCTACATAGTTTTTTCACATACAAAACACAAAAGATTGTTAGAATATTGAAAAGAAATTGATACAAGTAAATACCCTAGATGAGGAGGTTTGATTATGTCTGATAAGTATAATGGTTTTAATAGTGAGGATAAAGACAGTGGTGAGGATATGAACGATATGTATTATTACAGTCAGAATCAAGAAGATGAAAGTTCTAATGAGGATAATTACAAGGCTGCTAAGAAAGATAGTAAGGTTAAAAAAGCCCTTGGATTTGTGCTTAAGGCAGCCTCGTTTGGCTTAATAGCTGCTATTACATTTATAGGTGTTAATGAAGTTGTTAAAACGATTCATCCTGACGTCGATAATAATGAATTAATTATAGAAGATACTGAAAATGATGAGTTTCAGATAAAACAAACTGAAGTATTACACAAAGGTGTAGAGGAAACAGATGTTACTACAGTTGTTGAAAATACTATGCCATCAATTGTATCTATTAAAGGTACCTTTACAGAAACTTATAATTTTTTTGGACAACAAATTGATGAAGCAAGACCAGGAGCAGGTTCAGGAATTATAATAGATAAAAATGACACCGAATTATTAATAGCTACCAATAACCATGTAGTAGAGGGAGCTAAGCCAATAGAAGTGACTTTTATAGACGGAGAAAGTTCAGAGGCAATTATTAAAGGGACAGATTCTATTGCAGACCTAGCTGTAATTGCAGTTGATATAACTACACTTAGTGAATCAACCAAAGATGCAATAAAGGTTTCTAGTGTTCTTACCGATAAGGATGTTAAGGTTGGAGAAAAGGTAGTTGCAATTGGTAACGCACTTGGAATAGGACAATCTGTTACAGTAGGTTATGTAAGTGCTATTGACAGAGAAGTTAATATAGATAATAATAAGATGACACTTTTACAGACAGATGCAGCAATTAATCCGGGCAATAGTGGAGGAGCTCTCATTAGCATGAATGGTGAGGTAATTGGTATTAACACAGTTAAGTTTGCATCTAATAAAGTTGAAGGAATGGGCTATGCTATTCCAATTACAAGAGCCATGCCTATTTTAAATGAGTTAAAGAGTAGGGAAATTATAGCCGAAGAAGATCAAGGTTATTTGGGAATTTCCATTCAAGATGTGACTGAAGATATAGCAGAGATGTTTAACTGGCCTGTGGGTGTTTACGTATCAGAGGCAATCGAAGGTGGGGCAGCTAAAGAAGCAGGAATATTAAACGGTGATATCATTACTGCAATAGATGACATAGAAATCACTTCGGCAACCCAATTGATAGAAAAAATAACATCATACCATGCTGGTACAGAGGTTACAGTAAAATTAATGAGAAAACAAGCCAATGACTATAAGGAAATGAATATAAAAGTTATCCTGGGAAGAAAGTAAAAACCCATATACAAAAAAGACGAAATTAGGTGAAAACATGAGTGATAATTATGACGACATCAATGATGAACTAGATAATGATAAGGATGATAAAAAGAAAATTAATCATATATGTTACCTTTGTCACAGACCAGAGAGTGTTACTGGGAAGATGATAGACATTCCGGGTAATATTAGCATATGTAGTGACTGCATGCAAAGAACCTTTGATATGATTAATAAAAACGGAATGCCCAACATGGATTTAACAGGTTTTCAAAATCAATTTGTAACAAAAAAGCCTAGCAAGGAAAAAAAGATAGGCAAAAAGGAAGAGCAAGTTAAAAAGGAGTTTGATATAAAGAAGATTCCCGCTCCTCATATAATAAAGGAAAAACTCGATGATTATATAGTTGGTCAGGAAAAGGCTAAGAAGACTATTTCAGTTACTGTATATAATCATTACAAGAGAACTATGTTGCCAAGTAGTAGAGAAGAAATTGATATTGAGAAGTCAAATGTACTAATGATTGGCCCTACAGGCTGTGGAAAGACCTATTTAGTAAAAACCCTTGCCCAGTTACTTGATGTACCCTTAGCTATAACTGATGCAACATCACTTACAGAAGCTGGCTATATTGGAGACGATGTAGAAAGTGTAATTTCCAAGTTGTTAGCAGCAGCAGATAATGATGTAGAAAAAGCAGAGCATGGGATTGTTTTTATAGATGAAATAGACAAGATAGCAAAAAAACGTAACACTAATAGTAGGGATGTTAGTGGAGAATCGGTTCAACAAGCATTATTGAAACTCCTAGAAGGAAGTAAGGTTGAAGTGCCTGTAGGCGCAAGTAGTAAGAATGCTATGGTACCACTTACAACTATAAATACCAAGAATATTTTGTTTATTTGTGGTGGAGCATTTTCTAAGCTAGACGAAATCATAAAAGAGAGACTTACCAAACAAACGACGATTGGATTTAATGCTGATTTGAAGGACAAATATGATGAAGATCTTAATATAGTAGAGAAAGTTACAGTTGAAGACTTAAGAGAGTTTGGTATGATTCCAGAGTTTATAGGACGCTTGCCAATTGTTTGTACCTTACAAGGATTGAATAAAGAGATGTTAGTTAAAATTCTTACAGAACCTAAGAATGCTATAATTAGGCAATATAAGAGGTTGCTGGAATTAGATGAAGTTTTATTAGAGTTTAGTGAGGGCTCCTTAGAAGCAATTGCAGAAAAGTCAATTGAGAAAAAAACAGGTGCTAGGGCCTTACGTGCAATTATTGAAGAATTCATGATGGATATTATGTATGAGATTCCTAAAGATGATAATATTGGTAAGGTAATAATAACCAGAGACTATGTAGAGGGAAAAGGAATACCAACAATTATAAACAGGTCTACGCATACTAATGTTCCTCTTATTGAACAAAACTAAATTAAAGTCTATAAAACTTCTAATAGAATTCAAAAATAACAAAATTAGAGGTTGACAAAATCGGCTTAGAAGAGTAATATATAAAGAAATATAAAGGCGTTCTAGTAAGGACGTCTTGTTTTTTATATGGAATATTTGTATATTAGAATTTGTATCATAATATATTCCGTATAGACATTTTTTTTGACACATGCTCTTTAACACATTAACTTGTGATAATAGCAGAGTAAGTAATTATCTTATATTAAATTTTTTAGGAGGGCTTTATGAAAGGGATAAAAAAAGGACTAAGTTTAGTATTAGCTTTGATGCTGATTCTATCTTTGTTTACAGGGTGTAATGGAGAGTCTAAAGACAAAGAGGGCAAGTTTGTCATAGGAGGATTTGGACCTATTACAGGAGATGCAGCATCATACGGAACATCAGTTATGAATTCCAGCAAGATAGCAATAGATGAGATTAATGCTGCAGGTGGTGTAAAGGTAGGAGATCAGACTCTTGAATTAGTACATATATTTGAAGATGATGAGGCATCTCCAGATGTTGCTCAAGCAGCATACAACAAGTTAATGGATGATGGTGCTCAGGCAATTGTTGGAGGAGTAACCTCTGGCTCACATATGGGAGTAGTAGACTTAGCTAACGAAGATAACATTCTTATGGTATCACCTTCTGTTACTGTGGACAATGGAGTTGAATATCCTAATGCATTCCGTACTTGCTTCACAGACTCTATGCAAGGTGAAATAATAGCAGATTATGCCCTTAGCCTTGGAGCTGAGAAGATAGCTGTTATTTATAATAATTCAGATGAATATAGTACAGGTATTATGGAAGTATTTGTTGAGGCAATTGGAAAGTCCTCTAGTGAAATAGTAGCAAATGAAGCATTCGAACAAGGTGCTACTGATATGAAAACACAGTTAACCACAATTAAAAATAGTGAAGCGGATTTAATTTTTGCTCCTGTATACTATCAACCAGCAGCTTATATTACTCAACAGGCAGATGAACTTGGAATGGATATACCATTTATAGGAACAGATGGATGGGATGGTATCTTAGAAGTTACTGTAGATGCTTCTGCTTTAGAGGGAGTAGTTTTCCAAACACCATTTGCCTATAATGATCCTAATCCAGCAGTGAAAAGCTTCGTAGAAAAATATGAAGAAGAAACTGGAGAAAAGCCTGATCAATTTGGAGCAAATGCATATGATGCTGTATACGCAGTAAAAGCTGCTTTAGAAAAAGCAGGATCTACTAAAAGCGAAGACATAATTGCAGCTATGCAAGAAATTGAGGTAGAAGGAATAACAGGTAACATTGCTTTTGATGAAGATGGCGAACCTGATAAAGATGTTAAACTAATTAGAATTGTTAATGGTGAATATGAACTTTTCACATTAGAATAATTATGGATTTTTTCACCCATATGATATACAATAAAAAGGAGGCATCTAGTGCCTCCTTTTTAAGAAGTTATGCAAATATACAAGTCAGAAAGAGGTGACATAATGGTTCGCTTTTTCGAACAATTAATTAATGGCTTAAGCGTTGGAAGCGTTTATGCATTAATAGCTTTGGGATATACCATGGTATATGGTATTGCTAGAATGATAAACTTCGCCCATGGTGATATTATTATGATAGGTGCATATATATTATATATTTGCTATAGCATTTTGGCTTTACCGGGAATTTTGTCAGTACTAATAACTATTGTTTTTTGTTCTTTATTAGGCGTTACAATAGAGAGAGTTGCTTATAAGCCACTAAGAAAGGCACCATCTTTAGCTGTATTAATTACTGCGATTGGAATGAGTTTCTTTCTTCAAGCATTGGCACTTTTAATATTTGGTGCAAATCCAATTACATTCCCTTCAATTATTAAAGTCAAACCTATCAAGATAGGAAGTATTACTATAGCAGGGATTACTGTTATTACTTTTCTTGTAACTGTAATATGTATGGTTGGTTTAACTTACTTTGTAAACAAGACCAAAGCAGGAAGTGCTATGAGAGCAGCATCTGAAGATAAGGCTGCAGCAGAACTCATGGGTATTAATGTGAACAAGACAATTTCCATGGTATTTGCTATTGGTTCTGCACTTGCAGGAGTAGCGGGAATATTGTATATAAGTCAGTATCAATCATTAATGCCAACTTTAGGAGCTCAACCAGGAATTAAGGCCTTTGTTGCTGCTGTTATCGGAGGTATTGGTAATATTCCAGGAGCAATGATAGGTGGTATATTGTTAGGAGTTGTAGAAAGTCTTTCAAAAGCATATATTTCTACACAACTTTCTGACGCTATTGTTTTTGGTATTTTAGTCTTAGTATTACTTATAAAACCCTCTGGACTTTTGGGCAAGAACAGTATAGAGAAAGTGTAGGTATCCATGGGAAATAAAATGAATAATAAAAATAATAAAAATATGAAGTATATTTCAGCAATGGTTGGAATTGTTATGATTTATATTTTAATCTCGTTTTTAGCTAATGGAAATATTCTTTCTCGTCAATTCAAGTCCCTAATTGTGCCTGTAGGAATTAATATTATATTAGCTGTATCTCTTAACTTGACAGTTGGTTTCCTTGGGGAATTATCTCTTGGACATGCTGGTTTCATGGCAATTGGAGCTTATGCTTCGGCTTTATTTACTTTGAATATGGACTTTCATGAACCAACTAGATTTCTTATTTCTATAGTTATAGCAGGTGTAGTAGCAGGTGTTTTTGGTTACTTAGTTGGTGTACCCGCACTTAGACTTAGGGGAGATTATTTAGCTATTGTAACATTAGCCTTTAATGAGATCATCCGATCCTTAATTAATAGTTTTGGATTTACTGGTGGTGCTCTTGGATTATCAAAGATACCAAGGCTTTCAAATTATACTTGGGTTTACATAATATTAGTTATAACAATTATATTGATTTATAACTTTGTAAGATCCAGATATGGTAGAGCTATTAAGTCGATCAAAGAAAATTATATAGCAGCAGAAACCATAGGAATTAAAGTTAGTAGATATAAAACTATGGCATTTGTAGTTGCAGCTTTCTTTGCAGGTGTTGCTGGAGCCTTATATGCTCATAATTATAGTATTATAAAACCATCTGACTTTGACTATAATAAATCAATTGAAATACTTGTTATTGTTGTACTTGGAGGTATGGGAAGTATTAAAGGCTCTGTAATAGCAGCTATTGTTTTAACAATACTACCTGAGGCCCTTAGATCTGTTAATGAATATAGGATGTTAATGTATTCAATTGTTTTGATTGTAATGATGCTACTTCGTTCGCCAGATTTACGAACAAAGATTGAAGAAAATGAGAAGTTACCAAAATTTATTAAAAATTTTGGTAAGAATTAAAGAGGTGGCTAAGTATGGCTTTATTAGAAGTTAAAAATTTAGGAATTAATTTTGGTGGTCTACGTGCTGTTGATAAAGTGGATCTATCAATTGAAGAAGGACAATTATATGGTTTAATTGGCCCAAATGGTGCGGGAAAAACCACTTTCTTTAACTTGTTAACAGGAGTGTATAAACCCACATCAGGCACGATTAAACTTAATGATGAAAATATAGTAGGCAAATCCTCATCACAAATTTCTAAAACAGGGATTGCCAGAACTTTTCAGAATATAAGATTATTTAAGAATATGACAGTACTTGAAAATGTAAAGGCATCTTTTCATAATGAAGTACAGTATTCTTTGTTGTCTAGTTTTTTGCATCTACCTTCATTTGCTAAAGGTGAAAAGATAATGGATGAAAAAGCCTTAGAAATCTTAAAGGTGTTTGAACTAGATGTTTGTGCAGATGAGTTAGCAGCCAACCTGCCTTATGGTGCACAAAGAAAGCTTGAGATTGCAAGGGCTTTAGCAACAAAGCCTAAGTTATTGTTATTAGATGAACCAGCAGCAGGCATGAATCCTCAAGAAACTGCTGAATTAATGAATACAATACAATTAATAAGAGACCGTTTTAAAATAACGATTCTTTTGATAGAACATGATATGAAGCTTGTTTCGGGTATTTGTGAGCAGATATTAGTCTTAAACTTTGGTAATAAGCTTGCAAATGGAGTACCTGAAGAAGTGCTTAATAATCCAGAAGTAATCACTGCTTATTTAGGTGAATAAGATTACTAGTTGGAAGCACTACAAAAGGATATGAACGGAGGAAGAATAATGGCAATGTTAGAAGTTAAAGATTTGGAAGTTCTTTATGGGGTTATTAAAGCAATAAAGGGTATATCATTTGAAGTAAATGAAGGCGAAATTATTGCTTTAATTGGTGCTAATGGTGCTGGAAAAACTACAATACTAGAATCCATATCAGGTTTATTAACTCCTCAAAATGGAAGCATAAAATTTGAGGGTAAGCAACTAGTTAAAGAACCAGCTCATAATATAGTAACATATGGAATGGCTCATGTTCCAGAAGGACGAAGAATATTTGCAAATCAAACAGTATATGAAAACTTAAAATTAGGAGCATATACTTGTGATAAAAAAGTCGATATTGAAGAAATCCTGGAAAGGGTTTATAAAAGCTTTCCAAGATTAAAAGAAAGATACAAGCAATTAGCAGGAACTTTAAGTGGAGGGGAACAGCAAATGCTGGCAATAGGAAGGGCTTTAATGTCTAACCCAAGGATTGTTTTGATGGACGAACCTTCTATGGGATTATCCCCCATCTTAGTAAATGAAGTTTTTGAAATAATTGAAGAAATAAACAAATCAGGAACTACTATTTTATTAGTTGAACAGAATGCAAAAAAGGCACTTAGCATAGCTGATAGGGCATATGTACTTGAGACAGGTAATATTGTCTTAGAAGGAAGTGCAAAAGAATTACTTGACGATGATTCAGTTAAAAAGGCTTATTTAGGAGAATAAGGAGTTGATAGGGTGAAGGATCAATATGTAATTACAATAGCAAGAGGTTATGGCAGTGGTGGTAGAACGATGGGTAAGCTCTTAAGCGAAGAACTTGGAATTCATTACTATGATCGTGAATTACTTCGCTTAGCATCTGACAAGAGTGGAATAAATGAATCTATATTCGAAAAGGCAGATGAAAAATTAAAAAAGAGTATTTTATATAGAATAGCCAGAAAAGAATATAAAGGAGAGCAAATTCCACCAGATAGTGACGATTTTGTATCTAATGATAATTTGTTTAACTTTCAAGCAAAAGTAATAAAAGGCTTGGCAGACCAGGAGTCTTGTGTAATTGTTGGTAGATGTGCAGATTATATCTTAAGAGATAGGAAAAATGTCGTGAAGATATTTATCCATGCATCATTAGAGGATTGTGTTATTAGACTTGAAGATATGTTTTCTCTTTCTAAGAGTGAACTAGAAAAGAAGATAAAAGGAATAGATAAAAGAAGGGCAGATTACTACAAGCATTTTACAGGCAGAGATTGGAATGTTGCTCAAAACTACGACTTGTGTCTGAATTCTCAGCAGTTAGGCTATGATAAATGTATTGAAATTGTTAAAAGTTATTTAGAAGTTAGATTTAGCTAATAAGAATAAATTGTCTTATAATCTGTATGTGAAACAGAAGGAGGATATATATATGATTTCGAAGAAAATGGTAGACTATGTTAAGAACAGCTCAGTAATAAGGGCCATGTTTGAAGAAGGAAATAGACTTGCAGCTATATATGGCAAGGATAATGTGTATGATTTTAGTTTGGGCAATCCAAACGTAGAACCTCCAAAAGAAATAAATCAAGCAATAATTGATATTATACAAAATGAAGAAGCGAATTTTGTTCATGGATATATGAATAATTCGGGATATGAAGATGTTAGAGATATAATAGCTAGTTCAATCAATAAAAAGTTTGATACAGGATTTAAGAAAGAAAACATTATAATGACAGTTGGAGCAGCAGGTGGGCTAAATGTTATTCTTAAGACTTTATTGAACGAGCAAGATGAGGTCATTGTTTTTGCGCCATTCTTTGGTGAGTATCGAAACTATGTAAAAAATTATGATGGAGAATTAGTTGTAATCTCTCCTAACACTGAGACATTTCAACCTAATCTTGTAGAATTTGAAGAGAAAATCACTAAAGATACTAAAGCGGTTATTGTAAATACACCAAATAATCCTACAGGAGTAGTATATTCAGAGGAAACGATAATTGCACTTAGTAAAATTTTAGAAAAGAAGCAAAAAGAATTTGGAAGCTCCATATATCTGATTTCAGATGAGCCATATCGTGAATTAGCATATGATAATGTTACTGTTCCATACTTAACAAAATATTATAAAAACACAGTGGTTGGATATTCCTTTAGTAAATCATTATCTATACCAGGAGAAAGAATTGGATACTTACTAATTCCAAGTGAGCTAGATGATTATGAAAATGTAGTGGCAGCAGCTAATGTAGCTAATCGTATATTAGGCTATGTGAATGCCCCATCCTTAATGCAACTTGTAGTTGCAAGATGTATAGATACGGAAGTTGATGTTGATGTATATAATAAAAATAGAGAATTATTATATAATAGTTTAGTGGAAATTGGCTATGAATGTATCAAGCCAGAAGGTGCGTTTTATTTATTTGTTAAGGCTTTAGAAGAAGATGATGTAGCATTTGCAGCAGAAGCTAAGAAACATAATATTCTGATAGTTCCAGGTTCATCTTTTGGATGTCCAGGTTATTGTAGGATTGCTTACTGTGTTTCTTATGATACTATAAAGAATTCCTTGCCAAGATTTAAAGAGCTTTACAAGGAAAGGCAAGGTTATTAAGCATGAAGTCATGGGAGAAAAATATTAGAAGAGTGGAACCTTATGTTCCAGGCGAACAGCCTCAAGAAGCTAATATTATAAAGATAAATACTAATGAGAATCCTTATCCTCCTGTTCCAGGAGTTGAAAAAAATTTAAATAAGGATATGGTAGAAAGGCTGAGATTATATCCGGATCCAACCATGAGCAGTTTAGTAAAAACCCTTGCAAAATACCAAGGTTTAAAGGAAAGTCAGATATTTGTTGGAGTGGGTTCTGATGATGTATTGGCAATGGCTTATTTAACATTTTTCAATTCTAATAAGCCAATATTGTTTCCTGATATAACTTATTCTTTTTATGATGTTTGGGCAAATTTATATAGAATTCCATTCGAACAATTGGAACTTGACGACAACTTTAGAATAGTAAAGGAAGACTATTCAAGAGAAAATGGTGGAATAATAATTGCCAACCCTAATGCTCCAACATCTTTATACGAGGAGTTGGATACCATAAGGTATATACTAGACCATAATCAGGAATCAATAGTTATAATAGATGAGGCTTACATTGATTTTGGAGGCAAGAGCTCGAAAGAATTGATTAATGAATACGAGAACTTATTAGTGGTTCAAACATTTTCAAAATCAAGGTCTATGGCTGGCATGAGAATTGGTTATGCTATGGGAAATGAAAATCTTATAAAAGCATTAAATGACGTAAAATACGCTTTTAACTCATATACTTTAAATTTACCTTCTATAATATGTGGAGTTGAGTCAATAAATAATGATGATTATTTCAAAGAAACGATTAATAAAATTATAGAAACAAGACAGAAAACCATGACAGAACTAGAAAAGATAGGTTTCACTTTTTTTGAATCAAAGACTAACTTTGTTTTTGCAAGGCATAAAGATGTAGCTGGCCTTAAAATATATGAAGAGTTACGCAAAAGAAAGATATATATAAGATATTTTAATAAGCCGAGAATTAATGATTATATAAGAATTACAATTGGTACAGATGAGCAAATGAAGATACTGATAGAAGTGATGAAGGATATAGTAGGTTAAGGTCAGAAAGTATTATGCTTTTATTAAAATGACAAGTGTGGTATTATATATCATAAACTAAACATGAAGAATAGGAGGCAACTATGGACAATGTAGTAGAATCAAAGAATTTTATAGAACATATTATTGATGGTGACCTTGCATCTGGCAAGACAACAAAAGTTATAACAAGATTTCCGCCAGAACCAAACGGATACCTTCATATTGGGCATGCAAAGTCAATACTTCTTAACTATGGACTTGCTGAGAAATATAATGGACAATTTAATTTAAGATTTGATGATACTAACCCTACCAAAGAGAAGGTAGAGTATGTAGATTCTATTATTGAAGATGTAAAGTGGTTAGGTGCAGAATTTGAAGATAGGATATTTTATGCATCAGATTATTTTGAGGAAATGTATGAGGCGGCAGTAAAGTTAATAAAAAAAGGTAAGGCATTTGTATGTGATTTGACTGCTGAGGAAATCAGAAAATATAGAGGAACTTTAACGGAGCAAGGGAAAAATAGTCCTTATAGAGAACGATCTATTGAAGAAAATATTGAGCTTTTTGAAAAAATGAGAAATGGTGAATATGAAGATGGTTCTAAGGTTCTAAGAGCTAAGATTGATATGGCATCCCCTAATATGAACATGAGGGATCCAGTTATTTATCGTATAGCAAGAATGACACATCACAATACAGGTGATGAATGGTGCATATATCCAATGTATGACTTTGCACATCCTATTGAAGATGCTCTAGAAGGAATTACTCACTCGATTTGTACTTTGGAGTTTGAAGATCATAGACCTTTATATGACTGGGTTGTAGAAGAAGTAGAATATGAAAACCCTCCCCAACAAATTGAGTTTGCAAAACTTAACTTAACAGATATTATTATGGGTAAACGTTATATTAGAAAGCTAGTTGAAGACGGAGTAGTAGATGGCTGGGATGATCCTAGGTTAGTTACCATTAGTGCTTTAAGGAGAAGGGGTGTTACTCCCTCTGCCTTAAAAATGTTCATGGACTTAGTAGGGGTATCAAAGGTTAATAGTTCTGTAGACTTTGCTATGTTAGAATATTGTATAAGAGAAGACCTAAAAATGAAGGAATCTCGAATCATGGCAGTTGTTGATCCTATAAAGCTTATAATTACTAATTATCCAGAAGATAAAATAGAATATTTGGATGCAACTAATAATCCAGAAAATAAAGATCTAGGAACAAGGAAGATTACTTTTGGCAGGGAATTGTATATAGATCGAGAAGATTTTATGATAGAACCAGCAAGAAAGTATTTTCGTTTATATCCTGGCAATGAAGTTCGCCTTATGAATGCTTACTTTGTAACGTGTACAGATTATATTACTGATGAAGATGGCAAGGTTGTGGAAGTTCATGCAACTTATGATCCAGAAACAAAGAGTGGATCAGGCTTTAACGAACGTAAGGTAAAAGGAACTATTCATTGGGTAGAAGCATCTACTGCTGTAGAAGCAGAAGTAAGATTATATGAGAATTTGGTAGATGAAGAAAAAGGAATGTATGACGAAGATGGGAATGTTAATGTGAATCCTAACTCCGTTACTATATATGAAAAATCTTATATAGAAGCCACAGCGGCTGATGCAAAAGCTGATGACAGATTTCAATTTATGAGACAGGGATATTTTTGTGTAGATCACAAGGATACTACTGAGGATCATTTGGTATTTAATAGAATTGTTTCCCTAAAAAGTTCTTATAGACCCGCTAAATAGCCTTTTAAGGAGGTAACATGTCAAATTTGTTTTCAGGATTAGAAGATTTAGGGCTAAAAAAAGCCTCAAAAGTAGATGTATATAAAAATGAAGAAGATAAGGATGAAAATGATAAAGGCACAGTTAAAAAAGAAGAAATAAAAGATACAGATTTTCTGTTTTTAAAGACTCATATTTGTCCTGTATGTGAAAATGAATTCAAAGAGAGTACGGTAAAAACTGGTTCAATTAAACTTAGTTCTGTAGATACAGATTTAAGACCAAAGTATGATCAGCTAGATGGTTTGAAATATGGAGTTACCTTGTGTAATAAATGTGGTTATGCTGCTCTTAATCAGTTATTTAAGAAAGTTACATCCATCCAGTGCAAACTAGTGCGTGAACAAATTTCATCAACCTATAAACCAATAGAAGAAAACAAAGATTCATTGAAAATCTCTTATGATGATGCAATACTTAGACACAAACTTGCTTTATTGAATACAGTAGTAAAAAAAGGCAAGAATAGTGAAAGAGCATATACTTGTTTAAAAACCGCATGGGTACTTCGTGGAAAGGCTGAAGAAATAGAAAAGTCTATGCAAGAAGAGACAGATAAAGGCTCCGCTAAGGCTATGATTGCTGAACTTAAGAAAGAAGAAGATAAGTTTATCATTAATGCATTTGAAGGTTTTTCAAAAGCATATTCTACAGAAGCTTTTCCTATAAGTGGAATGGATATTAATACTCTTTCATATCTATTAGGAGATTTAGCAAGAAGAATAGGTAAGTATGATGAAGCATCTAGATGGATTTCAGAGGTTATTGTATCAAGAAGTGCAAGCAAGCGCCTAAAGGATAGTGCGAGAAATATAAAAGAATTATTAGCAAAAGAAAAGAAATAACATGGCAAAAGCCAGCACATATAATACGCACATAATAAGTATTATATGTGCTGGCTAGTAATTAAATCTAAACATTATCTACAAATGTTCCATTTGTTTTTATAAGGGTTCTGATAAGTGCATCCTTAGAATTCTTCCAAGGTGCATCTTTAAAACGATAATCAAACTTATCAATAAACCAGTCTAAATCATCCCTTACCCGCATAAAGTTTTCTAGATATATAGTGTTTAAATCTTTTATAAAGGATTCCTCAACTTGTCCACGTAAGTAGTTCTTAGACTTATCATAGAGTAAGCCATAATGATTAGTACAATATCCCTTGATATGGCTAAACTTTTCACGAAAGTTGGAATCAGATTTATAGAGAGTGAATATAGTTGCAATATAGCGCTCGAAGGTGTTGTTGATTTTATCACAAATAAAACAGGAGTTTTCTAAGTTCTTTATATAAGATACTACTGGAGCCTGTTCTTTCTTTTTGCGAAATACAGAAGAAGAGTTTGTGTTTTTTGAGTTTAGATTCTCAATATGTTTTATGGTTTTATCCATGTGAGACTTTAACATAAGAGCCAAGCCCAGACGATTCTGATTGTTATATAGTTTTGAAATATGATGGCTGCAAAATCCTATTTCATCAGTCACCTCTCTAACATCGTCTTCCATATAACTTGGACCCATAGTAAAATCAATGGCTTTTTCTTCAAGGGTTTGCTTTATATAGCATAGGGGGCATTCGCAATCAGCCTCATAGGCTTCATTAACAGGTATTGTATATAATTTTTCTTTCAAGTAGGTTCCTGCCTTTCTTTTTTAAAATTATAACATTAAGCTTGTGTATATTCAACTTGGAGGGAAACAAACAGGATGATAAAATTAGAAAACATGAGAAAGGAAGAGTTTATCAAATGAATAGCGAGATAAACCGAGATATTACAAGAAATTGAAACATAAATAAAGTTGCATTAAAACTAGAAGTTTATTAATATGTAATCTATGGGTAGCACTCAACCGAAGAGAGTGCTAACAAGAAGAGATGCAAATAGTAGAAAATGGCATCTCAAAATAGATAAGTTAATTATAAGGAGGTTATTTTATGAAGTTAACACCATTAGGAGACAGAGTAATTCTTAAGCAAGAAGTTGCTGAAGAAGTGACAAAATCAGGAATTGTTTTACCAGGCCAAGCTAAAGAAAAACCACAACAAGCCGAAGTTATAGCAGTAGGTCCAGGTGGAATGGTAGATGGAAATGAAGTTGAAATGAACGTTAAAGTTGGAGATCAAGTTATATTTTCAAAATACTCAGGAACAGAAGTTAAGCTTGAAGATGAAGAATATATAATTGTAAAACAAAACGATATTTTAGCTATAGTAGGATAATAAGAAGCAGATGATCGATAATAAGGAGGCAAATTAATATGGCAAAGGATATAAAATTTAGTTCAGATGCTAGAGCTGCTTTAGAAGCAGGGGTAAACAAACTAGCAAATACAGTTAAGGTAACATTAGGTCCAAAAGGAAGAAATGTTGTATTGGATAAAACATATGGTACACCACTAATCACTAACGATGGTGTTACTATAGCAAAAGAAATAGATTTAGAAGATAAGTTTGAAAACATGGGTGCTCAACTTGTAAAAGAAGTTGCTACTAAGACAAATGATGTAGCAGGTGATGGAACAACAACAGCAACAGTTCTTGCGCAAGCAATGGTTAAAGAAGGAATGAAAAATCTTGCAGCAGGTGCAAATCCAGTTATTTTAAAAAAGGGTATGCAAAAAGCAACAAATATTGCTGTTGATACAATTAAAAGTATGAGTTCAAATGTAACAGGTAGAGACCAAATAGCAAGAGTTGCAGCAATATCTGCAGGTGATGATGAAGTTGGAGAAATGATAGCAGAAGCTATGGAAAAGGTTTCTAATAATGGAGTTATCACTATTGAAGAATCAAGAACTATGCAAACAGAATTAGACCTTGTAGAAGGTATGCAATTTGACAGAGGATATCTATCTGCATATATGGCAACAGATACTGATAAGATGGTTTCAGAACTAGAAGATCCATATATACTAATTACAGATAAAAAGATTTCAAATACTCAAGAGATTCTTCCAATACTAGAACAATTAGTTCAAAGTGGTTCAAGACTACTAATTATTGCAGAAGATATTGAGGGTGAAGCCTTAACTACTTTAGTAATTAATAAGTTAAGAGGAACTTTAAATGTAGTAGGAATAAAAGCACCTGGATATGGCGATAGAAGAAAAGAGATTTTACAAGATATTGCTATCCTAACTGGTGGTCAAGTAATATCAGAAGAATTAGGATATGACCTTAAAGACGTTACTGTAGAGCAATTAGGACGCGCAAAGTCAGTTAAGGTTGAAAAAGAAAACACTACTATTGTAGATGGTTTAGGTGATAAATCAGATATAGAAGCAAGAATTTCACAAATTCAAGCTCAAATAGAAGAAACTACTTCTGAATTTGACAAAGAAAAACTACAAGAGAGACTTGCAAAGTTAGCAGGTGGAGTAGCTGTTATTAGAGTTGGTGCAGCTACTGAAACTGAAATGAAAGAAAGAAAGCTTCGCATGGAAGATGGTCTTGCAGCTACTAGAGCAGCAGTTGAAGAAGGAATTATTGCTGGTGGTGGCTCAGCTTATATCCATGCATCTAAGGAAGTTGCAAAATTAGCAGAAACTCTTGAAAATGATGAGAAGACTGGTGCTAACATAGTGCTAAAGGCTTTAGAATCACCACTATATTCAATTGTTGCAAATGCAGGCTTAGAAGCTTCAGTTATAGTTAATAATGTTAAGGAAAGAGAAGTTGGAATAGGCTTTGACGCTTTAAAAGAAGAATATGTAGATATGGTAGAAGCAGGAATTCTAGATCCAGTTAAGGTTACAAGAACTGCTCTTCAAAATGCTAATAGTATTGCTTCAGTATTACTTACAACAGAAGCAGCTGTTGGAGAAATCCCAGAAGAAATGCCAGCTATGCCAGCAAATCCTGGTGCAGGAATGATGTAATTAATAATAAATATATAATAATAAAAAGAAGGCAGATAAGGATCTGCCTTCTTTTTACGCTGTTTTCTTAAAGCCTATAATCTATTTCCTTCTTATTATTAGAGTAATTAAAATCTAGAAAAAAACCCGACCCCTAATCGTTGGATTCTAATTCCAAGGATTTGGGGTCGGTTTATAGTATGAAACACATAGCCAAACTTTAAAATGAAGACAATTTAAGAATTACTGAAATGTACAATTTTATACGAACAGTTTCAACAATAGATTGACTATTTTTTGCATAATCTGTTGACGATGTAAATTTATTGTAGTAATATTGAAATAGAATAAAATTATGGGAATACAAGGGTGGCAACATGTAATCTATAGCTGGTTATAAACCTCATTTTGTATATAATTGTATCGGGATATTTAAAATAAAATTCCTAAATTTTTAATATGAAAGGAGTTTCCATCTATGTTTTTTAAAGCGACAAGAACCCAAACAGTCTTTTTGTTAAGACAAAAAGGTGCTATATTTACATTCTATATCTTATTGGCCATTGTGCTATCGAATTTTATAGAAAATGTTATGGACTTTCAAGGTATGGAGATAGTTGAAATGTATCACCCAATGAAACTACTTTTACTTAGTTATAATAAAGTTCCTTATAAAGCAGACTTAGTTATAATATTTACACAGTTGTTTCCCCTATTAGTTGTTGGTCCTGCGGGTTTTTCTTTAGCTATCGAACA
>CAZOGN010000019.1:28953-34475 GCA_964579655.1 uncultured Lachnospiraceae bacterium | reverse complement strand
GCATACCTAATTGATGATAGATCTGCTGTAAAAAAAGATAACCACCATTAAAAGACCTTTGGACATTCTTACTGATTAGTTTAGACTGACTATATTTCACAATAACATCTCTAGTCTGTTTTTTTTCTTTTTTATTAAGCATGTCGATATAACTTTTTGCCCATTCAATAGGGTCCTCTCCGTTTAACTTACTTTCTAGTTCCTTAACTGTTCCGAGCTTTTCAACAATCTTAGTAGTTCGTTTATTATTGACTGTTATATCTTTGATTACATAAAGTGAAGCTGCATTTTTAGATTTTGATATCTTCAATCTCATTATAAGAACACCTCCTAATACTTTAATTACAACACATGGCAAAAAGATACGCAAGAACTATATTTGAAATTTGAAAAAAAATAAAGCCTTTTCAAGGCTTCTAGCGTTTTTAATTCTATTCAACTGTCAAAAACCCGTGGCCTACACGGTAAGAATTTTATAATAGTTTCCTGTAAGTTTCGGAAGTTACGCTGTCCGACATAAAAAGGTTGTAATGATGGGCTAATAATGGTATTATAATCTCATAACTATTTACTTATATGAAGGAGAGGTGTAGTTATGCCACAAATAATTCCCATTAAAGAATTAAAAAACACAGCTGAGATATCGAGAAGATGCCGTAATACTGAAGAACCAATCTATATTACGAAAAATGGATATGGAGATATGGTTATTATGAGTATTGAGACTTATGAAAAAAATATGAAGAGATTGGAGATGTATATTCAATTGCTACTTTCAGAAAAACAGATAGAAGCAGGAGAAATAAAGGATGCAAGAGAATCTCTTGGTGATTTAAGAGAAAAATATGAGATATGATCTTTTAATTACTAAACGCGCGGAAGAACTATTAGATAGTATTTTAAGTTATATTATGAAACAACTACAGAATCCACAGGCAGCGGCTAATCTATTAGATAATATTGAATACATTTATCACAATTTACAGCAAAACCCAAGGATGTATGTATGTTTAGACGATGAGCCACTAAAAGAAAAGAAATATAGAAAAGTTACTATTCCATATTATAATTATCTAATTATATATCGAGTTGATGAAGAAACTCATAGAGTATATGTTCTTGGGTTTTTTCATGAATTGGAATCATATATAAACAAATTATAGATAAAAGGCTAATAGCAGGAGAGATACTTCATACATTTGTGGGATGCATTGTAACTTCTCACCTTGTATGGCGGTAACTACAGATCCTAGATGCTGTATTGCTAGTAATTACCAAAAGACCTTATATTATAAAATGCACAAAGCTATAAGTCATAAAAAAATAATCCTTGACAAAGAATCATGTCCTTTGCTATACTCATTTTATATAATAAACCGTTGAGCAAGAGAAGTAAGATTTATCCGAAGTATACAGAGAGCTGCTAGGGCTGAGAATGTGGCAACAAGGTTATTTCTGAATGGACTTGCGAGGGAAGCTTGAAATACTATAATAGTAGAGTAGGCGCTTACGGGATCCTGTCCGTTATCAAAAGGATGCATATGATAGTATGCTTAATGAGAGGTCGTTATATTTACGACAACATGGGTGGTACCGCAGAAGTGTAAGCTTTTGTCCCTGCAATAGCAGGGGCAAGAGCTTTATTTATTTAATAGGAAAGTACTCTTTAGTGTTCCTTATTAAGCAAATAAATTTTCGTAACTATAAAAAGATTAGAAAGGATTAAGAGTGAAGAAAATGTCAAAAGGAAGATTTGGAATTTATGGAGGTCAATATATACCAGAGATATTGATGAATTCAATTATAGAGCTTGAGGCTGCATATAAAAATTACAAGGCAGATAAAAAGTTTAACGATGAGCTTAATACTCTTTTAGCTAATTATGCTGGTAGACCTTCAGAATTATATTATGCAGAAAATATGACTAAAGATTTAAAAGGGCCTAAGATTTACCTAAAAAGAGAAGACCTAAATCACACAGGATCTCATAAAATTAACAATGTACTAGGTCAGGTGCTGATGGCTAAGAAGATGGGTAAGACCAGAGTCATTGCGGAAACAGGTGCAGGTCAGCATGGTGTAGCAACAGCAACAGCAGCAGCGCTTCTAGGTATGGAATGTGAAATATTTATGGGTGCAGAAGATACTAAGCGTCAAGCACTTAATGTATATCGAATGAAGCTCTTAGGAGCTAAGGTACATGGCGTTACTTCAGGTACACAGACCTTAAAGGATGCAGTAAATGAAACTTTTAAGGAGTGGACCAAGAGAATTGAGGATACTCATTATGTTATAGGATCAGTTATGGGGCCTTATCCATTTCCTGAGATGATAAGAGATTTTCAAAGTGTAATTGGAAAAGAAGTTAAGGAGCAAATGCTTTTACTAGAGGGTAGGCTTCCAGATGTAATATTAGCTTGTATTGGAGGGGGCAGTAATGCCATAGGCATTTTCCATGATTTTATAGAGGACCCTGAAGTTAGATTAATTGGTTGTGAGGCAGCAGGTCACGGAGTAGATACAGAACTTAATGCTGCAACCATGACAAATGGAAAAGTAGGAATATTCCATGGTATGAAGTCATATTTTTGCCAGGATGAATATGGACAGATAGCACCTGTATATTCAATATCTGCAGGACTTGATTATCCAGGCGTAGGTCCAGAACACTCACACCTTAAGGATACAAAAAGAGCTGAATATGTTGCAATTACTGACGAGGAAGCTGTAAATGCCTTTGAATATTTATCAAGAACAGAGGGAATTATTCCAGCTATAGAAAGTTCACATGCCGTTGCTCATGCATTAAAAATTGCTCCAACTATGGAAGAGGATAAAATTATGGTAATAAACATATCTGGTAGAGGAGACAAGGACGTTGCAGCAATAGCAAGATATAAGGGGGAAAAAATTTATGAATAAAATAGAAAAAGCATTTTCAAATGGCAAAGCATTTATTCCATTTATAACACTAGGAGACCCTTCTTTGGAGTTTACAGAAAAATTAATAATAGAAATGGCAAAGGCAGGGGCAGATGTAATCGAACTAGGTATTCCGTTTTCTGATCCTTCTGCTGAGGGACCTGTCATACAAGCAGCAAATATTAGAGGTTTATCTGTAGGCACTAATACGGATAAAATATTTGAAATGATAGAGAGAGTTAGAAAAGTATCTAATGTTCCTCTTGTGTTTTTAACCTATGTTAACATAGTATTTTCCTATGGTACCGAGCGCTTTATGAAGAAGTGTAAAGAGGTTGGTGTAGATGGAATTATAGTACCTGATATACCTTATGAGGAAAGAAATGAAATCAAGCCATACTGTGATACTTATGGAATATCTTATATAGCTATGGTATCACTTACTTCAGGAGATAGAATTGAAAGACTAGTAGAAGATGCTAAGGGTTATGTCTATTGCGTTTCATCCCTTGGAGTGACAGGTGCGAGAGATACTTTGGCTCTTGATTCATCTGAAGTGATTAAAAGGATTAAGGCTGTTAAGAATGTTCCTTGTGCAATAGGCTTTGGTATATCTACACCTGAACAAGCAAAAGCTATGTCAGAAATATCAGATGGAATTATAGTTGGAAGTGCAATCGTAAAAATAATAGAGCAATATGGAGAACAAAGTATAGAACCTGTCATAGAATATGTTAAGGAAATGATAGACGCTATAAGATAAGTAATTACAATATATTATAAACCTTTGAGCAAGAGAAGTAGGAATTATCCGATGTGTACAAAGAGTCACTAAAAGCTGAGAATGTGGCAACAAGGTTTTTCTGAATGGACTTGCGAGGGAAGCCCAAAATTATTTATTAAAGTAGGCGCTTACGGGAACCTGTCCGTTATCAAAAGGATGCATATGATGGTATGTATAAAGAGAGGCCGTTTATTAACGGCAATATGGGTGGTACCGCAGAAGTGAAAGCTTTTGTCCCTGCAATAGCAGAGACAAGAGCTTTTTTGTTACAAAAATATTAAAAAAAGGAGAAAGATATGATTAGACCTAATTATCAAGAAGTAAAAAACTTAGCAAAAGATTATTCATTTATTCCTATTTGCAAAGAGATTTATGCAGACACACTTACTCCCATATCAGTGATAAAAAACATTTCACAAGCTAGTAAAAAGCATTTTCTATTAGAAAGTATAGAGGGAGGGGAAAAGAGGGGTAGATACTCCTTTATGAGTTTTGATCCAAGTGTGCATATTGTTTGTAAGAATAAGCAGATAAAAGTGAATAATAAGATAATTGAAGACTTAGAAGGAAGAACAGCCTATGAATATTTAAGAAATATAATGGATAAATATAAGTCACCTAAGCTTACAGGATTACCACCATTTACAGGAGGATTAGTAGGATATTTTTCATATGAGATGATTAGTTATTTTGAGCCTAGCTTGGAGTTTAAGAATAGCCAATCAAATGATTTTGATTTGATGCTTTTTGATAAGGTAATAGCATTTGATCATCTAAAAGAGAAAATATATATAGTTGTAAATATTTCCACACAAGATATAGCTTCTGCATATAAAGAAGCTCTGTCAGAAATAGATATGATTGCTAGCTTAATTAAAAAACAGTCAGCATTTTCAAAGAAAAAAACTAGTAGCATTCCTAAGTTTAAGTGTAATGTAAGTGAGAAAGAATTTTGCCAAATGATTAATAAAACAAAGGAGTATATTAAAAAAGGTGAAATGTTTCAAGCAGTCATTTCAAGAAAATTTGAGAGTGAATATAAGGATAGCCTATTAAATGCTTATAGGGTACTTAGGACAACTAATCCATCTCCTTACATGGTATATCTACAAACTGATGGAGTTGAGTTAATTAGTACTTCACCAGAAACACTAGTTAAATTACAAGACAAAAAACTGCTTACATTTCCAATAGCAGGTTCAAGGCCAAGAGGGAAAGATAAGCAGGAAGATGATGCTTATGAAAGTGACTTGTTAAATGATGAGAAAGAGCTTTCCGAGCATAATATGTTAGTTGATCTAGCTAGAAATGATCTTGGTAAAATATCTGAGTACGGAAGTGTTCATCTTAATGAATATAAAAAGATCAGTAAATACTCGAAGATTATGCATATTGTTTCAGAAGTTGAAGCTATAAGGAGAGAAGAAATAGATGCATTTGTTGCCTTAGAAGCAGTATTTCCAGCGGGAACTTTATCAGGAGCACCAAAACTTAGGGCCTGTGAAATTATTCAGCAAATAGAAAAAGACCCAAGAGGCATTTACGCGGGAGCAATAGGATATATTGATTTTTCAGGAAATATGGATACCTGCATAGCTATTCGTATGGCGGTAAAAGAAAAAGATAGGGTATGTGTCCAAACTGGTGCGGGAATTGTTGCAGATAGTGTCCCTAAAAAGGAATATGAGGAAACTAAGGATAAGGCTAGGGCAGTAATAGAGGCAATTATAAGAGCAGGGGAGGTAGATGACTAATGATATTAATTATAGATAATTACGATAATGTTTCTTATAACTTAGCTCAGATAGTAGGGCAA
>CAZOGN010000019.1:0-28853 GCA_964579655.1 uncultured Lachnospiraceae bacterium | reverse complement strand
AATTATAGATAATTACGATAATGTTTCTTATAACTTAGCTCAGATAGTAGGGCAAGTAATGCCCAAATAGCCGCCTTTATGTCCGCCATGAGGATGAAGGGTGAAACTATAGATGAAATAACTGCTTGCGCAATGGTAATGAGAAATCATGGAGATAAACTATCTATTGATAGGGATGTTATGGATATTGTGGGAACAGGGGGAGATAAGGCCTTTACTTTTAATATATCAACTATATCAGCCATTGTAATTTCAACAGCAGGAATACCTGTAGCTAAGCATGGTAATCGCAGCGTTTCAAGTAAATGTGGTAGTGCTGATGTTCTTGAAGCTTTAGGAGTAAAGATAGATATTCCTCTTGAGAAAAGTGAGGAGATATTAAAAGAAATTGGATTATGCTTTATGTTTGCACCTTTATATCATTCTTCTATGAAATATGCAGCACCAGTTAGGAAAGAACTTGGGGCTCGTTCTATATTTAATATATTAGGTCCCCTAGTTAATCCAGCAGGAGCAAATCTTCAGCTATTAGGTGTTTATGATGAGGAACTAGTAGTGCCCCTAGCTAAGGTGTTAGTAAATCTAGGAGTGAAAAGGGCAATGGTTGTTCATGGTCACGATGGCTTAGATGAAGTTTCTTTATGTGCAGGTACAACGGTGTGTGAGGTTAACAATGGTAATATCAATAGTTTCTTTTTAGATCCTCGTCGCTTCGGCCTAGAATATTGCAAGCCAGAGGAACTTACAGGAGGAGATCCTATAGAAAATGCTAAAATAGCTATAAATATATTAAAAGGAGAGAAGGGGCCTAAAAGAGACATTGTACTTTTAAATTCAGCCTTATGTTTGTATATGGCTTATAATAATATAACACTTAGGCAGTGCCTTAGAATGGCAGCAGAAATTATTGATAGTGGAAAGGCATTAGAACAATTAAATAAATTTATTATTCTGACAAATTCCTAAAATATAAGATAAAAAATTTAATAAAATGAGGTGAAATAATTGATTTTAAATAAAATTGCTGAGGTAAGTAGACAAAGAGTAATGGAGAAAAAACTAGTATTACCCTTGAATGAACTTATTATAAAAAGTAATAATAGTAAAAATGAAGGCAAAGATGCCAAGGAAGATTTTGCATTTGAAAAAGCTCTAAAAAGGGATGAATTTTCTTTGATCTGTGAAGTTAAAAAGGCATCCCCTTCAAAGGGAATAATAAATAAAGAGTTTCCTTATTTAGATATTGCATTAAAGTATGAAAAAGCTGGAGCAACAGCAATATCAGTTCTGACGGAGCCAAAGTTTTTTCAAGGAAGTGATAGATACCTTAGTGAAATCAGCAAACATGTATCTATTCCAGTGCTTCGTAAGGATTTTATAATCGATGAATACCAAATTTATGAAGCAAAGATGATAGGAGCTGACGCAGTATTGCTTATTTGTTCTTTACTCAGTGATGAAATCTTGAAAGATTTTATAAAATTATCTAATAAGCTAGGGATGTCATCATTAGTAGAGGCACATAGTAAGGATGAGATTGAGAAAGCAATAAAAGCTGAGGCTAGGGTAATTGGTGTGAATAATCGTAATCTTAAAACTTTTGATGTAGATATCAATAATTGTATAGAATTAAGAAGTGAGGTTCCGGACGATCTTATATTTGTTGCTGAAAGTGGAATTACAAGCTCAGAAGATATTAGAATGTTAAAAAAGAATAATATAAATGTGGCTTTAGTAGGTGAAGCCTTAATGAGGAGTAATGATATAGAAGAGAAAATCAGAGAATGGAGGAGTTTATGACAAAAGTTAAGATATGTGGTTTATCAACAATGCAGGACATTGAAGCAGTTAATGAACTTCTGCCTAACTATGTGGGATTTGTATTTGCAAAAAGTATAAGGCGAATTAATCAAGTCACTGCTAAGAAACTTAAAGAAGCTTTAGATGAAAGAATAAAGGCAGTGGGCGTATTTGTTAACGAGGATATAGATACTATAATATCTATATGTAAAGAAAATATAATCGACATGGTTCAGATACACGGGGATGAGGATGAATCTTACTTGAAAGAACTAAAATCAAAGACAAACAAACCTATAATACGTGCATTTAGAATTAAATCAGCAGAAGATATCTTGCTAGCTCAAAATAGTTGCGCAGATTATATATTACTAGATTCCTTTATAAAAGGAAGCTATGGTGGAAGTGGCCATAGTTTTCCCTGGGAAATGGCAAAAAAGTTGACAAGAGAATATTTCCTTGCAGGCGGATTGCATGCTGGAAATATTCAAGAAGCAGTGAAAACCTGCCAACCCTACTGCATCGATGTAAGCAGTGGGGTTGAGACAAAGGGAAAAAAGGATAAGGCTAAGATGAGAGAATTGGTGAGGTTAGTGGGCTAGCTGTCTCTTATGAAATTACAAGACCGCCATTAGGACTAATTATTTGGCCAGTAAAGAAATCCCCTTTTTTGGAAACAAGGAAGTCAACGACATCTGCAATTTCCTCAGGCTTACTATGTCTTCCAAGGGGAGTTTCTTGTCTGACTTCTTCCAGGGCTTCTTGTCCTAATTGTTCTAACATATCTGTTAAAACAACACCTGGTGCCACTACATTTGCTGTTATACCTGATGGCGCAAGTTCCTTCGCCACCGATTTGGTAAAACTATTAATCGCACCTTTTGTAGACGCATATAGGCTTTCGCATGATGCTCCAACAATTCCCCACATAGAGGAGATATTAATAATTTTCCCATGTTTTTGGGAAATCATTTTTGGTGTGGCTAGTTTTGTGCAGTAAAACATTCCGTTTACATTTGTACCATATACATTGTGCCAATCTTTAATCGTAATATCTTGCAGCATTCCATATACACTTATTCCTGCATTATTGATTAAAATATCGACCTTGCCAAATCTTGCCCATATTTCATCAAACATCTTCTTAACTTGAATATAATCAGAAACATCAGCGCCAATAGCCATGCAATCCCTTCCTTTGGATTTAATTATCTCGACTAGTTCATTTGCTTTATCTTTTCTCTCTTTGTAATTAATTACTATATTATAATTTTTATCTGCAAGTTTTAAGGCGATAGCTCTGCCAATACCTCTTGAAGAACCTGTTATCAAAACTGTTTTATTCATAATAATCTCCATTCTTTTGTATATGTTTCTAGTTGTCAGGCGGTCTTTCTTATTTTAAAAACTTCTTTAATACTTTCAATTTATTTTTATATGGTGGATATCTTAGTGCTAGGTCAACTAGATTTGACTTTTTCACAATGCTTTTTTTGTGAGAAAATGTGTCAAAACTTGTTTTGCCGTGATAAGCACCCATGCCGCTTTCTCCAACTCCGCCAAAGGGCATATATGAAGAGGCAAAATGTACAATTGTGTCATTTATACAAGCGCCACCAAATGAAATGTTCCCAATAATTCTTTTATGTGTAACTTTATTATTTGAGAAAAGGTATAGAGCAAGAGGTTTTGGCTTATTATTTATAAAGCTTATGACATTATTTATACTTTCATATTCTAGGATTGGTAGTATTGGTCCAAATATTTCTTCTTGCATCACAGGGCTATCTAAGGATACATCGCCCAATAAGGTGAGGCCTATTTGACCTGTTTCTTTATTTGACCCTCCAGCAAATAAGATTTCCCCATCTTCAATTAAAGTATTAAGTCTATTAAAATGTTTTTCACTAATAATCTTAGGATATTCAGGGTTATTAGAGATATCCTTGCCATAAAATTCGAGGATATGATGTTTCATCCTATCAATAAGCTTGTCTCTTACACTTGCATGAACGAATACATAATCCGGTGCAATACAAGTTTGGCCTGCATTTAATAGCTTGCCCCATATAATTCTCTTAGCAGACAAATCAATGTTTGCAGTCTCATCTACTATACAAGGACTTTTGCCTCCTAGTTCAAGGGTTACAGGGGTTAGATGTTTGGATGCAGCTTTCATTACAACTTTTCCAACTGTAGGGCTTCCAGTAAAAAAAATATAATCAAATTTTTGTTCAAGCAATGTATTATTAGCCTCACGGCCTCCTTTTACGACTGTAATAAAAGATTTATCAAAGTATTTGCTTATAAGTTTATCTATAAGATCAGATGTATTAGGGGAGTAAGCAGAAGGCTTTAAAATAGTGCAGTTGCCTGCAGCTATAGATCCTATAAGTGGGGTCATTGTAAGTTGAAATGGATAGTTCCATGGCGACATTATCAGCGTTACTCCGTAGGGTTCTGGATAGCTGTAACTAGTAGATAAAAAGTTTGTAAGGGGAGTCCTAACCCTTTTGCATCTTGCCCATTTAGGAAGATTTTTAATAACATAGCTAAGCTCACTTAAGACGAAGCCTATCTCAGTTTCATAAGTTTCAAACTTTGATTTATTTAAGTCTTTCTTTAAGGCCAGCATTATATCTTCTTCGTGTCTAATTATTATTTTTCTAAGAAGTTTTAATTGCTGTATACGAAATCCTAAGCTTTTAGTTTTGCCTTCAAAAAAATATTCTCTTTGATTTATTACAACCTTTTTTATTTCGTCCAAACTATTTTCTCCTATCATTTATTTTATTAATAGATATTAAGTCAAATGATATCTATTTTTCTTATTATTATAAATGTTTCTAAGAGGAATCTCAAGAAAAACAACATATGTTAATTAATAGAATCTATAAAGCTCTAGCAGTAGCTGATTATGACAACACTTGACAATTTATGTATAAGTTATATAATTAAAAAAAGAGTAGCTATAATGGAAAGAGGAGATTTTACTATGAAGAAAAAAGTTTTATTATTATGTGTCTTTCTCACAGTAATGTTTATGACACCTAAAACTGTAAATGCTGACATAGGCCCTAAACCGTCGGTAATAGTAGATTTTGATAGTTTTCAAGACCATACATATTATGTTGCCCTTATTTCTAGTAGTTTCTCTACAGGTCCTCAAGATGGTTTAACTGAAAGTGATTTAGAACATTATCTTTCTCTTGAAGAAGATGAACAGTTTGAGGATTACGATATATTTATCAAGTTTGCTACTTATAAGGATGTTGATGATTTTTATTTTCTAAGAGAATACAGTGATTGTTCTAAGTCTCACATGTATAGCTGGGATTACTATCCACCGGAAGTATTTAAAGTTCTTGTTTATTTTCCAGAAACAGATAGTTTTATGGTAAGTGATATATTAGAACGTTATGCTTTTGATAGTTATTTTAGGGTGGAACTATCAGAGTCAAGCCTTATTGTAAATACATCTTTCAAAACCCATGTTGTAATACTATCGTTTATTGCTCGAAGCCTATTAACTGTTTTAATTGAAATAGGAATTGCATGGTTGTTTAAATTTAGAGAAAGAAAACAAATTCGATTTATAGCAATAGTTAATATTATAACTCAGCTTGCTTTGAATTTAGTGTTAGGTTATATAGGTCATAAGTTGGGAATGTTTGGATTTATATTGTTTTATATTTTCCTAGAGTTTTTAATATTTATTGTGGAAGCTATAGCCTATAGTATATATCTTAAAAAGAAGAGCATTAAAAAGGTTCCCGTGTTTATGTCAATTCTATATGCTTTTGTAGCAAACATAGCATCATTTTGTATTGGCATTGCTTTGGCATTTATAATACCTAGTATATTTTAATCTTTGCCTTTGTTAACGTCTTATTCATTTGAATTTTTTATATTTTCCACTATAATAAATAGAGGAATTGACATTATGAAAATAAACATGGGAGAATAAAATGAATAAAAAAGACATATCTGAATTAAGAAATCGTATGAACAAATCCAAGTGTACATTTACAAGAATGAGCGGATGTTATGTAACATCAGATAAGGATATTTTACTACATATAAATGAGACTTTTTTAAATTTAGAAGATGATGAATTTGATAAGTATTTAGCCATTGCCAAGAAAACACTATCAGGTACTTTAGGCAATAACTTGTTAGAACTTGATTTTCCACTAGAAGAAGAATTAACAGGTGGTAAGCAACAATTTTTAATGGGTCTTAGGGAAAGTAAATTAAAAAATGAAGAGCTTCTAGAAACATTTTACAAGCTTATTATAGATAATTATGATTATGTGGGAAATTATTTGATCTTAGTATTTCATGATGTCTATGATGTTATTAGCAAAACAAAAGATAATTTTAAACTAGATGAATCAGAGGAAGTACATGAATATCTGATATGTGCTATTTGTCCTGTGAAATTATCTAAAGCAGGACTTGGTTATCTAGAGGATGAAAATAAAATTGGGCCACGCCACCGTGATTGGGTTGTAAGTCCACCAGATACGGGCTTTGTATTTCCAACATTTACAGATAGAAGTACTGACATACATTCTACTATGTTTTACACAAAAAGCACTGCAGAACCTCACAGAGAACTAATAGAATCAGTACTTGGATGCCCTTCAAAGCCTACAGCTACTGAGCAAAAAAACACATTTCAGAGTATTATTAAAACTGCCGTAAATGATTCTGAACAAGAGAATAAGGTTTACGGTGATATTCAGGAAAGCCTTAGTCTGCTTGCTCAAGAACAGTCAGAATTATTGGGCTCAGAAGATGAGCAAGTAGTACTTACAAATGAATCTGTTCGTGAGATTTTGCAAGAGAACTTTTTGCCTGAAGAAATAGTAGATAAAATAGAGACTGCTTACAAAGAGAACTTTGCTGAGGAGCCACCAGCGGTTGATTATTTACTTGATAAAAAAGTGATTGCAGAGAACAATAAGCTTAAAGCTCAGAAACAGCTAATGGAAAAGGTAGAGGTCTTAGAAGAACAGTTAGAAGAAGCAAAAAATAGTACTGAAAGTAGTTTTGATGAAGAATTTGATGTTATTTTACATATAAAGCCTGAGAAGGTAGATCGAATCAAGGAAGAATTCATTGATGGTAAAAGATGCATTACAATTCCTATTGACGAAGATGAACAAATAAAAGTAAATGGTATGACAGATTTGAGCTTCTTATAAAGCAATATTACGTAAGATTTACGCAAATTTTAACTATAGTATTATTGAAAAACATGATACTATAGACATATATTTTACGTATATGGGAGGAAAACATGAAGTCTAAAATATTTAGTATTACATCATTAATTATGATATTAATATTAGCTATAACTATTACAGGATGTTCAAACACAGATGATCCAGACAAGGAATCTAGTCAAAGTAGTGAATCATCAGATGAGATCGATCAAACTAAAGAAGAAACTGAAGAAGCATCTTTAGAAGAAGAGACTGAAACAAAAGAAGTTGTAGAAGGTTCACAAGCCATAATTGACAACCTATCTACAGAAGGTGGAATCAAGGATGTATACGAGCAAGTTGATCTCCTCGCAGGAACATGCTTATCCGAAACTATGATTAATAATGAGGGATATGAAAACCTTATAAAAGAGAATTTCACAAGTATAACTTTAGAAAATGATATGAAACCTGAGGCAATATTAAATAAGGCTGCCAGTATTGAAGCAGGGGATTTAGTAGTTAAGTTTCCAGAGAAAACTATAGATTTGCTTGATTGGGCTAAAGAAAATGATATGTCTGCTCGTGGTCATGTACTTGTGTGGTATAGCCAAACTCCGGATTGGATATTTTATGAAGACTTTAATGAGACGGGTGATTTAGTTGACCGCGAAACCTTGCTTAATCGAATGGAAAGTTATATAAAACAAGTTTTTGAATTACTTGATGAACTTGGATATTCAGACATGTTTCACGGATATGATGTGGTTAATGAGGCTATACTAGATGATGGATCTCTAAGAGATTGTTACTGGAAAGAAATTATTGGAGATGATTATATCTGGCATGCATTTAATTATGCAGATAAATATGCACCAAAACATATAAAACTTTATTATAACGACTTTAATGAACAATTCAAGACTCAAGCTATAATAGACCTAGCAAATGATTTAGTTGATGAAGATGGTGAGTCCTTGATTGATGGCATTGGCTGTCAAGGACATTTATATACCGGAGACTCAATTGATCAATATGTTCTAATGCTAAAATCATTTAGTTCTTTAGGTTTAGATGTACAAATCACAGAATTAGATATTTCACTTGGAACTTGGGAAAATGTTCTTGAAGCTACAGAAGAAAACCTAGTGGATCAAGGTAAGTACTATTACGAATTTGTAAGTAAAATAGTTCGTGAAAATCTTGATGGTAATACAAATGTCTCAGGAATTACATTCTGGGGATTTGATGATGGTTTATCATGGAGACATGATAGAAGTCCCTTATTGTATAATGGTGTATCAAACCCAAAGTACTCATATTATGGTGCAAAGCTAGACAAGGATAATGCTGGATATTAATAAACTTAGGAGGTAAAATTATGGATTTTAAAGATTTTAAATGGACAATTAAGACAGAATATGAAGAGACAGAGGATGGAATCCACATACACGCCCCTGGAGAAACTGATTACTTTGTAAACCCTATCGATGGAAAAGTTATAGCAAATGCGCCGTTTTTTTATAAAGAAGTAGAAGGTGATTTTACTTTGAAAGCAAAAGTAAGCCTTGACTTTGAATCTTTTTTTGATGCTTGTGTGCTTTTAGCTTTAGAAAATGATAAATTATGGGCTAAGGCATGTTTTGAGTATACAGACTTTGATACAAATGCTGTAGTTACAGTTATGACTAATGAAAAGTCAGATGATGCAAATGGTGTAGATATTGATGGAAATGAAGTATGGCTTCAAATGAGCCGTAAAGATAATATATTTGCCATACACTATTCATTAGATGGAAAAGACTTTGTAATGTCAAGATTAGCTCATCTACCTATGAGCAAGAAGATTAAGGTGGGACTAGAAGCCCAATCACCAACTGGTAAAGGTGGACTAAGAAAGTTTGATAATGTTTCATTAGAATTAAAGAGTCCTTTAGACATGCGTAAAGGAAAGTAAGGTTGTCAAATGAATAATAAGCCCAAAGTCGGATTTATATGTGTTCATAATTCCTGTCGTAGTCAAATAGCAGAGGCACTAGGAAAACACTTTGCAAAGGATGTATTTGAAAGTTATTCAGCAGGAACTGAAACTAGACCTAAGATTAATCAAGATGCAGTGAGACTAATGAAAGAACGCTATGGGATTGATATGGAGAAAACTCAATCCTCTAAGTTACTTGACGAGCTGCCTCCACTTGACGTAGTGATTACAATGGGATGCAATGTTGAATGCCCACACCTTCCTAGTAAGCATTGGGAAGACTGGGGATTAGATGATCCTACTGGTAAAAGTGATGAGGAATTTATGAAAGTTATAACTACAATAGAGTCTAAGATAAAAAAATTAAAAAATAAACTTAAATAGAGTGATAGGGGGACAGGTTCATTGGAACCGTTCCCCTGTCACTTTTCTACAAGTTTTCGTTTTTGAGAGCATCTAGTATATTTTCTTTATTTACTTTTCTCATAGAATATATCATTGATATAAACACTATAAAAAACACAGTTAGTATGCTAATTAGAATACTGCTTACAGGCAAGTAAAAACTGGTCTCTACGCCATGTTTAAAGGTTAAATAAATTAGGTAAGTAACAAAAATAGAGGTTGGAATCCCATAAAGCAATGCTTTTAAGCCATAAAAGATACATTCATAATTTAACATTTTTTTAAAGCCAAGGTTTGTCATACCGACAGATTTCAACATTGCAAATTCCCTTCTGCGAAGATTAATGTTTGTGGTTATGGTATTAAATACATTTGCAGTAGTTATAAGTGCCATAAGAGTTATAAATCCATAAGCAAACACTTTAATTATTAAAATTAGATTATTCATTGTCTGCATTTCCTTATGTTGATTAAATAGATTGTCAGTATCCATACTTGCTTCTAATAATATCTTTTTTATTTTGCCTTCATCTTCAGTAGGATTTTTTGATTTAAAGTACATAGAAGATCCTTCATGCCAACTTAAATCCCTTATATTATTACTAGTGGGTTGATTAGGAAAACTTTGAACAGTTTCAGCATCAAATATAAGTGTTATTCTGTTCTCATAAGAATATTCTGTAATTCCAAGAGGACTAGTTTCAGCAAAGCCTCCTAAAACCACTGGTATTTCTATCTTATCATCATCATTATCACTATCACTATCATAATGATTTTCCTGAATAGTTATCATGGTTTCTGAATGTTCCTTTAGTATGTTAGAATTAATATATCGTTCTTCTTCAAAGTCAAAGAAATGTTGCTTATCAATAACAATTGCATTGACTTTATCAGTATTTAGAAACTTTTCTTTCTTATAATTAATGTTATCTAAATATTTTAAAAATGAATCATGATCAATGGCATATATTTCAAGCTCAACTCGTACATCATCGCCATCATTTATCATTCCGTTCTCTAGCAATCTGTAATAATGAGAAGTTTCCACTTGTTCTTTATTAAAATAGGTCATGGCAAAACCGGTATTAATAATAGAACTATCATAAACATTATCCAGGTTCATAATATCCTTATATACATTTTTCACATGATTAGTATTTAAACCTTCCTGAAAAGCGTTGTATTCTATGTCATAATTGGGAGTCTGAAATACATTTCCCACAGTATCGGTTAAATACATAGAGACAGCGGAAGCACTAATAAATAGTAGAACTGATATAAATAGTGATAAGACAGTACTACGATATTTCTTTTTATTACGCTTCAAGTTTTTAAGTGCAAAGTCTCCTTCAATAGCAAATATCTTACGAGTTAACCTAGAAGTTTTAACGTTTTTTGGATTTGTTTTTATGTCTGCTGTTTGTCTTATAGCATCTAAAGCAGAAATCTTCTTTGAATGTCTTGCAGGAATATAGGCAGAGATTAGTACAGTAATTAAACCCAAAATAATAGCAGCAATTATGGAAGGAATAGACACATTAAGAGTTAGTTCTATAGTCGTATTTCCAAGCATACTTGCAAACGTATCTTTTAAGAAATGTAGTGTTATACCAATTCCTATGATACCAGAGCCAATGCCTATAGGAATTCCAAATAGGGAAATAAAAAAGGCTTCGAAGAAGACAGAGTTTACCAATTGTTTTCTAGTAGCTCCAACACTTGAAAGAAGACCAAATTGCCTTTTTCTTTCGCTAATTGATATAGAAAAGGAATTATATATTAAGGCAATGGATCCTATCATTATTAATGCAATTATTATCGTGGCAAGACCGTAAAGGACAATGTTGAAGCTCGAAATATTACTTGCGCCTTCATAATGAAGATAAGTAGAGTTATACTCAAAATTGTTAATTTTATATTGATTAAGATACTCTTGTTCCAGATCAAAAACTTTTCTAGGGTTTTTAAGTTTGACATAAATTGAAATATCAGAATCTGATTCAGTGATAGGTTGACTTTCGTCAAATGTAGTTAATATACTATATCCTGCTGCAGAAAAGCCTTCAATTTCATATGGAAACCTCTCACAAAAACCTACAACAGTGAAGGTTCTACTACTAGTAGAGTGGAATTCTTCAGCTTCTTCGTTATCTTCGTGATGAAAAGGGTTACTTTGATTTAATGCATTGCCATCTATTGTTCTTTTTCCTATCTCAAGGTTAATTATATCACCAAGCTCATATTTAACACCACCATTTGATGAAATGTGGTTAGAGAGAACTAGCTCATTAGGAGTTTCAGCTAATCTTCCTTCGGTTAAATGAATAGGTAATGTTTCATATGCATTTTTATCTAATTCCATAATATAAAGATAAGGCTTATACTCATTAATTCCATCCTTTAAAGGAGCATAACCTCCACCCTTTACTATAGCAAGCTCTTTAAAGCGATCATCATTTATTATGTTTTCAAAATCATCCAAGTTGCTAGTCTCAATTCTAGCATGCCAATCCCCATTAGATAAAATGGCAGAGTTTTTCAAATAGTTTTGCACACTTGAGCCAAGTGTTGTAACGGCAGTAATCATAGCTAAAGATAAAACCACACCAATAATAGTAACGACAGTCCTTGTTTTGTTTTTCTTTAACCCCTTCAAGGTGATTTTGTGCATTATGTTCATGCTCTTATCACCTCGTCTTTTGCAATCTTACCATCCTCTATACTTATGATACGGTTTGCCTGAAGAGCAATTCTTTCATCATGCGTAATTAAGATTAATGTTTGCTTGTACATTTGATTATATAGCTTGAGTAGATTAACTATTTCTTCACTATTTTTACTGTCAAGATTACCTGTAGGTTCATCTGCAAGTACTAGGGCAGGACTATTAATAAGGGCCCGGCCAATAGAAACCCTTTGTTGTTGGCCTCCAGATAATTGATTGGGTAAATGATTAAGTCTTCCTTGCAGACCTAATGTGCTTATTATTTCATCTAGATGTTCTTCATCTGTAGTCCTTCCATCTAAAAGTAGCGGTAAGTTAATATTTTCGCTAACATTTAATACAGGTATTAGGTTGTAAAATTGATATATAAGACCAATTTGTCTACGCCTAAATATGGCTAGCTGTGATTCATTAAGCTTATAAATATCAGTTTCATCTACAAATACCTTACCTGATGTGGGTCTATCAACTCCGCCAACAATATGAAGTAAGGTAGACTTACCTGAACCAGAAGGTCCAATAATTGCTACAAATTCGCCCTTATTTACAGAAAATGATACATTATCGAGAGCAGTAACAGCAGTATTTCCTTTACCATATGTTTTGGTGAGGTTTTCAACTCTTAAAATCTCCATTATTATCCTCCAATATAAAATAATTATTATGTTAAATGGATTGTATCATTTGCAAATGACTATTAGATGACTGTATTATTACAATTTAGTCACATTGGGATGCAGTCACTAGTGTCAAACTACAGTTTTATATAATTTTATATTAAAGCTACTTCCTTTTCCAACTTCGCTTTCTACAGTAATATCTCCACTTTGGCTTTTGATAATGCTTCTAGACATGGAAAGGCCAATGCCAACACTATCTTTTGAAGAGTTTTTGCTGCGATAAAACCTAGTAAATATATGAGGTAAATCTTCTTTAGATATGCCAACACCTGTATCAGTAATTTTGATTCCAGAAAATAGGGCATTGTCACTTACCGAGATTTGAAGTTTTCCTTTTGGACTAGTATGTTCCACACAGTTTTTAAGAATATTGATAATTGCTTCCCTAGTCCAATGTTTGTCGCAGTGTATAATATTATTTATACCGTTTATATGATAGCTTATTTCCCTTATTTCTAATGAAATTAAAAGAGGTTCGAGGCTAGAGTTAATTAAATCATAAGCAAGTACATTCTCAGACTTCATCTTTATCACACCAGCATCAAGCTTTGAAATGGTTAGAAGTGATGATACAAGCCATTCTATACGTTTTAGTTGGGAAGAGATTTTAGCGATAAATTGTTTTCTTTTGTCTGAAGGTAAGTTTTCATCCATTAATAAATCTGACATAACCATCATGGATGTGAGCGGGGTTTTAAGTTGGTGGGAGATATCAGCAATATGATTAGCTAAAAGCTCTTTATCAGTTTTTAAATTTTCATTATATTCAGATAACATATTTGTGACTTTAAAAATTTCGTTCTTAAGTATACTAAGTTCGCCTTCTTCATTATCTCTAACATCTAAGGAATGTTGGCCTTGTCGAATTTTTTTTAGATATGCAGACAATTTTTTAATGTGATAATAACGTCTGAATGTGAATAGTAGGAAGAAAACAGTTAATAATAAGCCTTGTAATAATAGTAAGTAGGGCATTTTTCCTTCAATCAAAAATTCAAGTAATGAAAATGCAAGTATAGTAAATATAAATAATATAATTATTCGCCTTAATTCCTTATTTCTTAATAGCATTATTTTCTACTCCTTTTAGAAACTATATACTATAACCCATGCCTCTTACAGTTTTTATAATAGTAGGGTTCTGGGGATCATCTTCGACTTTTTCTCTTAGTCTTTTTATATAAACAGTTAAAGTGTTGTCATTTACAAAATCCCCTGATGCATCCCAGATACTTTCTAAAAGTTGACTCCTAGTTAATATCTGTCCTTTGTTTTGTAAAAGAGTAAGGAATAAGCGGTATTCTAGGGCGGTAAGATATAAATCCTCACCGTCTTTTCTTACCTTAGTTTCTTTTAGACTAACTGTAATATTACATACTTCTATTAAATCAAAACTATCAGTAGAATTATCTTTATTAGTCCTTCTTAAAACACTTTTTATCCTAGAATGAAGTTCCCTGATTCTAAAGGGCTTTGTTATGTAATCATCGGCACCCATATCAAGGCCCATAACTGTACTGCCTTCATCATCCCTAGCAGTTAAAAAGATGACAGGGGTGTCAGTTGTCTCCTTAATTCTTTTGCACAAATCATATCCGCTGCCATCAGGAAGTGAAATATCTAAAATGGCTAAGTCATATTTTGTGTTAGCAATAGCTGTAAGGCAAGAGGACACATTATAGCAACATGTAAGTGAAAACCCCTCTTGACTTAAATAGTATTCTAAGCCTTCTACTATGGTTTTATCATCTTCAACGAATAATAATTTATAACCATGAAATGGTCTATGTTCTAAAGGGTTCATTTAACTTTAACCTCCTCTGCTTAACTTGTATGAACTAATTATTACAGTATATAGTATTTCAGATTTTGCGAACAAGCAATAGAAAAACAAAAAAACTATGGATATAAAGCGTAAAGAAGTGTATAATATCTCTGCGTTCCTTGACAGATAAGAGAGGTTATTACATGAATCAAAACAATTATAATTGGAAGAAAAATTTTTTAATATTGTGGACAGGGCAGGCCATGTCAATATTTACAAGTTCAGTTATTCAAATGGCTATAGTTTGGTATTTGACAGATATTACAGGCTCTGCAGCCATTTTAACTTTTGCAACTTTAATGGGCTTTTTACCACAAGCTGTATTAGGACCTTTTATTGGTGTTTTAATAGATCGCTATGATAGAAAAAAGATTATGATAATTTCGGATTTATTTATAGCTGCTTGCCTTATGGTATTAGTTATTGTTGGATTTTTTGGAAAACTCCCTATTTGGCTTATTATGATAGTTTTATTTGCAAGGGCTATAGGATCAACCTTTCATAGTCCATCATTACAAGCAGTTACTCCACTTATTGTTCCAAAAGACTCTTTAACAAAATGCGCAGGTTATTCCCATACATTCAAATCAGTATCGATGATTTTTAGTCCAGCAGTTGCCGCATTACTTTATGGTGTATTAGATATAAATGTGATATTTTTCTTGGATATAGCAGGAGCAGTATTTGCAGTTTTCACCATTGCTTTTATAAAAATCCCTTCACCAAAAAGACAAAAACTTTTAAAAGCTTCAGATGTAATTAAAGAAGCAAAAGAAGGTTTTGATGTTTTGAAAAATGAGCCAGGTATGAAGGCATTGTTGTTTATTAGTATGCTATATGCAATGATTTATTTTCCAATAGGAACCCTGTACCCATTAATAAGTATGACATATTTCGGTGGGACTGTTAGGCATTCGAGTATAATTGAAATATCTTCTTCCCTCGGCGCCTTAATTGGAGCTATAGCCTTAGGAAGATGGGGTAATAGAATTAATAAGATAGGGTCCATAAAGACATCAATTGCTTGCATGGGAGTAGGTCTTATAGCTACAGGAATGTTACCACCTAGTGGAATAAAATTTTTCTTAGTTTTAGCATTTCTAATGGGACTTACCATTCCTTTCTATCATGGTGTACTTAGTTCAATATATCAGATAAAGATAAGCGAAGAATATTTGGGTAGGGTGTTTTCACTAACATCAAGCTTAACAATGTTTGCGATGCCTCTTGGTCTAATATTGACAGGAGCATTTGCCGAAATTATAGGTGTTAATAGATGGTTTTTAATATCTGGAATATTAACAGTGCTTATTGCGATGGTTGCTGTGGTCTTACCATCCCTTCGGGATATTAATTAGATTTATCTTGTTAATTATTTGGGATTATCCATGCATTCACATATAATACTCATATAAAAGGGGGACAAATATGTTAATGATAATAGTAGCTATATTATTTATTGTAACGGGCTTAGCCGTTCACGTATTTAAAATGCACTTCTTGATATCCGGTTATAACACTATGTCAAAAGAAAAAAAGAAAAAAGTTGATGTAGAAGGCCTTGCCCGTTTTATAGGTATTTACAGTTATACAAATGGCTTTGTGTTCATAGTGACGGGGATACTACAATTATTAGGTTATGAATTGAAAATGATTGTAGCCTTCACATTTTTAATTTTCTCAACTATTTATCTTCTAGTTAGGTCACAAAGATATGATGGTAATATATATGATGAAAATGGGAAGGTGAGAGAAGGTGCATGGAAACATCTAATTATACCAGTAGTTATCATGGTTCCCATAATAGTTTTCGTTGCAGTGATACTGTTTGTTTCGATTAAACCCCTAGAAGTGACATTAAAAGATGAGGGATTGGAGATTCATGGTTTTTATGGTGATATGTATTTATGGGACTCTATTGAAAGTGTAGAGCTTTTTGATAAATTACCAACTATAGAAAGGCGAACAAATGGTTCTGAAGTAGGCTCAAAACTAAAAGGCCATTTTAGCACAAAAGAACTCGGAGCAGCGAAGTTGTTTGTTGATATGGAAGTTCCAGTTTTTATTTATTTCGAAAGCAATAAGGAAAATATAATATTTAATATGGAAGATGAAGAAAAAACTAGGGAAATTTTCAAGCATATACTAGAAGAAAAATAGGAGAAAGAGGTAATTATGGAGAAAAAATTGTAAATGAAAAAAGACAGAGTATCACTCAACTTATAGTTGCAATAATAGGTATTTTTATTAGCACATTTGCAGTAACAATGTTTAACCAGCATCTTATGATGAAGTTTCCACTTGAGCTTCGTATGTTGTTAATGATTATTAGTAATTGGGCCTTAATGTTGTTTCCAATTATTTTGATTAAGAAAAATAAAGAGAGTTTGAAAGACTATTGGAAGATATCGGGAAATATTTCTATTCAAATTTTCACAGGTATAGTACTGGCCCTATTAATGTCAGCGATATTTACACTACTTCCAATATTCCTTGGTTTTAGGGAAATGCTAGGAGAAACATCATACACCCAGCTATGGCAATTTATATTTGAATTTGTATATATGATATTTGGTGTAGCTTTAGCAGAAGAATTTATATTTCGTGGTTATATTTTTCATAAAATACTTGAAATTAAAGATTCACGTTGGTTTGCTATAATTGTATCGTCTATATTATTTGGATTATTTCATATTTTTCAAGGCAACTTAATTCAAGTAATTATGACTTCATTACTAGGTATATTATTTTGTGTTTTAAGAGAGAAAATAAAAAACTGCACACTACTTTCTTTAGTAATTGTTCATGGAATGTATAATGCATTGATTAGATTATGGCTAGCAGTTTTATAAATATAGTAAAACCTACTTATTCAAATTTATATCTATATTAAAAAAATATAATGGAGGAGTCTAATGAAAAGTGAATATTTTATTTTGAACAAAGAAAGAAATGTAACATTAACTGCTTACCTTCAACCAGTAGCTAATGAATTTAAAAATATTTTAAAGAGACCTGCGATAATTGTAATGCCAGGGGGAGGTTACCAGTTTTGCTCGGATAGAGAAGCTGATCCTGTAGCCTTTCAATATTTAAAAGCTGGATATCAAGTATTCATCTTGCGTTATTCTATAAAAGAGGATGCTAAGTGGCCTAATCCACTAGAAGATTATGAACAAACGATGGAACTAATTCGTAGTAAGTCCGAAGAATGGAGCATATATGAGGATAAGATTGCTGTAATAGGTTTTTCTGCAGGAGGACATCTAGCAGCTAGTGCTGCAACAATGTCCAGACACCGTCCCAATGCTGCTATACTTGGATATGCAGCAACTATGGGAGAAACAATCAAGCAATGTGAACAAACAGCTCCTGATACTATTAGCGCTATTAATAAGAATACTTGTCCTTGCTTTGTCTTTGCAACAAGAGATGATAATGTTGTACCAATAAAAAACTCTATTAATTTTATAAGTGCACTTATAGAACACGATATATCTTTTGAAAGTCACATATATAGTTATGGTCCTCATGGTTTTTCAACTGGAGATTCTTCATTGATGGAACCGAATACAGAAATAAGCAATAGAGCCCCAGGTTGGCTTAATGATAGTATAGAATGGTTAAAAGAGGTTTTTGGTGACTTCGGAAATGGCAAAATGACAGATCCAAAGGTATAAAAAACATTTTGTTCTATATGTAATTTCTAAGTTAAAAATAAATAGGGACATGATAGGAAATTTCCCCTTTCATGTCCTTATTTTATTCTTGTAGGACAAAGTAATACAGTTTTTTATTTAATAGGAAAGTGCTCCTATTAAATAAAAAAACGTTCCACTGTGGATGCGCACTCACGCGTTAAGTATTATGTCAGCTATGCTGACCGCGCTCGGCGCGAGAGTTTCGCAAGCGAAACTCTTTCTTGTTTTATTGATTCTCAAAACTCTGTAATAATCGTAAGAAATGATTTGCTTCACGCAGTGTATGGTCACCTAGTAGTGGAAGTATAATAGATTTGATTTTGCAATCTAGTAATCCTTCTGTTGCTTGGCATTTGAAATCCCTTATGTCTTCGGTTGCCCTTAGGCTATCAAGTGTAATTTCACAAAATGGAGTAGTTTTATCCATAGCAGATAAGGCTGCTTTTGTTAATTGTTTAAATTCATCACCAAAAGCATCAGCTATATTAAACAATTCTTCCTCGGTCGGATCTAATAGTCCACGAATGAACATAGCATGTTCACCCATAATCCTATTCCAAAAGGCCTCTTGTTCCAAGGCGTATCTATTCATGTCTACAAATCTTCCACTCTGAAGTTTTCTAATCATATCTAAATAAAGCTTTGCTTCTCTCATAATGTGATCAATTAATAGTGGGTAATTAAGTGTAAACATTTTACAGCATCGTACATTTTCTAATATCTTGGACTTAAACTCTATCAATTCACAAACCAAGGAAATTGCTCTTTTGTTAATTTTTGAAACCTTATCTAAAAGACTTCTGCTAATCGTATTAGTATGTGCACCTGATAGTTTACTTTCGCTTTTAGTAATATCAGTTGCTATATCTACTCCTGTATAAAATTCAGAAGCTTCTTCAGCCTTAAGAGTGAATGGTGTTATTATTTCTCCTGACTTAAGTACACTATTGCTTACAACGCCATCTGAAAGTAATACAACATCACACAAAAGTTTATCAAAGGCTTTTCTAAACTCATCAGCTTTTTCTGCATATTTTGCATCCTTAGGAGTAAATCCTAATTGTAGAAAGAAGGAATGTTCCTTCATGATTCGTGCAAAAAACAGATGAAGTTCTAAAGATTTACGTGTATAAACAAGATAATTGTTCAAGCTTATAACTCCTTCATATATCCTATGTTATATAGTATTTTATAAGTGAAGAAATGTGACAATAAATTCAAACTTTATACATGTATATACCATTTGCTAAAAAATTATTACAAATTATGGTTGACAAGCCCTAAGAATTGGTTTATACTAAAAATGGTTATAGGACAAAATAACCAAAAAAAATAAAAGATGACAGGAAAATACATTATATAGTTTTGTTAAAATTGGGGGACAATTATGGACATTGGCAACTAAAGAGATATATTTTAACTTAAAAGCTATTAATACCATGCATTATATATGCATGCTTGTTATATTATTTTTTTATGATTAAATGAAGTTTTATATTTTGTGGATTCACATATATTAAATAGAATAAAAATCATTTGGGGAATTTTTATAATCATTATTATAATTACATATTATTAACATTACTAGCTTGTATCTATTCTACTGTAGATAGAAGCTTTTTGTATTGCTCAAAATAGATATTTACGATCTAATTATAGGACAGGGCCCGAATTAGATCTTCCTTATTTATTGCAATGTAGTCAAAATTATCTGGAGAAGGGTGATGAATATATAATAACAGATGACAACAACAATAAGTAAGCTTGATAAATAAAAAGAAAGGATACAAATTATGAAAAACAAATTTACTAAAAAACTCTCTTATTTTATGGCCCTAGCATTAATTTGTGGAATTATGGCCAATGCAGTATTTGCAAATGTTAAATTAAACAAAACAAAAGCATCTGCTGCTGCAACGGACCCATATAAAGAAAGGTTTTTGGAACTATGGGAGGATCTTCATGATCCGGCTAATGGATATTTTAGTCCTGAAGGTATACCATATCATTCCATTGAAACTATGATTGTGGAGGCTCCAGATTATGGACATGTTACCACTAGTGAGGGTATGAGTTATTATCTTTGGCTAGAAGCTATGTATGGTAAGTTCACAGGAGACTTCTCCTATTTTGAAACAGCATGGGAAACAGTTGAAAAGTATATGATACCAACTGAGAAGGATCAACCTAATTCAAGTATGGCAAAATATGATCCTAGTAGCCCAGCTACTTATGCTCCTGAATGGGAAGACCCTAGTTTATATCCAGCAGAGCTTGAATTTAATGCACCTGTTGGTAATGATCCTATTTATAATGAATTAGTTAATTCATACGGAACTAATACAATTTATGGTATGCATTGGCTTTTAGATTCAGATAATTGGTATGGATATGGAAGTCGTGCTGATGGAACAACTGCGCCATCTTATATTAATACTTTCCAAAGAGGCAGTGAGGAATCTACTTGGGAGACTATCCCTCAACCTTGTTGGGATGATTTGACAATGGGTGGACCAAATGGATATCTTGATTTATTTACTGGTGATGAGCAATATTCAGAACAATTTAAATATACTAATGCTCCAGATGCCGATGCTAGAGCAGTTCAAGTAACATACTGGGCTAATGAATGGGCAAAAGAGCATGGAGTTGATCTTAGTAATAATGTTGATAAAGCAAGTAAGATGGGAGACTATCTCCGTTATTCTTTATTTGATAAGTATTTTAGAAAAATTGGCGACTCTGACCAAGCAGGCAATGACTATGATTCAGCGCATTATCTAATGTCATGGTATTATGCATGGGGTGGTGGAATAACTTCTGATTGGGCATGGATTATTGGATCAAGTCACAATCATGCTGGTTATCAAAATCCTATGGCAGCTTGGGTTCTATCTAATGATTCGGAATTTAAGCCAAAATCACCAAGTGCAGCAGGTGATTGGTCAGATAGTTTAGATAGACAGATTGAATTTTATCAGTGGTTGCAATCAGCAGAAGGTGCAATTGCAGGTGGTGCAAGTAATTCTCATAATGGTCGTTACGAAGAACTTCCAGCAGACACTTCTACATTCTATGGAATGGGATATGTTGAAAATCCAGTATATTTAGATCCTGGTAGCAATACTTGGTTTGGTTTCCAAGCATGGTCTATGCAAAGGGTTGCTGAATATTATTATACAACAAATGATCCAAAAGTTGAGACTCTATTAGATAATTGGGTAGAGTGGGTTAAGTCTGTTGTTATCCTAGGTGAAGATGGAACATTTGAAATACCTAGTGATATAGATTGGACGGGGCAACCTGATACATGGACTGGTACTTATACAGGTAACCCGGACCTACATGTTACAGTAGAAAGTTACGGAACGGACCTAGGCGTAACAGGTTCTCTTGCCAATGCTTTATTATATTATGCAAAAGCATCTGGTGATGAAGAAGCACGTGTTCTTGCACAAGAATTATTAGATCGTATGTGGAATTTATATCGAGATGATAAAGGTGTTGGAGCTCCAGAAGAAAGAGGAGATTATTCTAGATTCTTCGAACAAGAAATATATGTACCAGATGGCTGGTCAGGAACTATGCCTAATGGTGATGTTATTGAGCCTGGTGTGTCTTTCCTTGATATTCGTTCTAAGTATTTAGATGATCCTGATTATGCAAAATTAGAAGCGGCATATAAAGCTAACGAAGATCCTGAATTTACTTATCATAGATTCTGGGCACAATGTGATGTTGCTATTGCTAATGGTGTATCTTCTATATTATTTGAAGATGAAGGAGAGCTAATTAATAATTCTTCTATAACTCCTACAAAGGTGGACTTTGACAAGAAAACTGAAAATCAAGAAGATATAACTGTAAACTTAACCTTGAATGGTAATACATTAGAAGCTATCAGAGCTGGAAACACTAACTTGATTGAAGGCAGAGATTATACAGTTGTAGGTAATGTTGTAACAATAAACAAGACGTTCTTATCAGGACAAGATGAAGGAATATTATATCTTGTATTTGAATTTAGTGCGGGTAGGGATAGTACTTTAGTTGTAACAATAGTTGATACTACAGGAGGCACGGTGGATCCAGATCCTATAGGTGATTACACCTTAACTGTAAATAATTCTTATAATAGTGCTGAACAGTCTAACACTATTACTAATAATCTTACACTAAAACATAGTGGTGGAGATGATATAGATTTATCAAAACTTAATATACGTTATTATTACACAAAAGAAGGAACAACTTCTGAAAGTTTCCAATGTGATCATGCTGCTATGCAATTAAGCAGGGCTCCATGGTATCTTCCATTTACTAGTGTGGTGGATGGTAATTTAGTTAGAATGTCTAGTCCAAAGACGAATGCAGATTCATATATTGACATTGCATTTGATACTACAGATATATTCACTGAAGGAGATACAATAACAATTAATACACGAACACATAAAAATGACTGGTCAAACTATGATCAGACAAATGATTATTCATATGCAAATGTTAATAGAATCAGCATTTATTATGGCGATGAACTAATATTTGGAAATGAACCATAAGACAGAGACTTTACAGTTTTTTAAAAGAAGAATCAATTTACTCCCTCCACACGATTGTGTGGTGGGAGCCATAAAACGGAGGTAATTATGCGAAAAAAAAGATTATGTTGTTTATTAGTTGCAGTTAGTTTGCTTTGTTCTTCTATGTTAATTTCAAGACCAACTTCAGTAAAAGCGAGTCCAAATTATAATTACGGAGAAGCAATGCAAAAGGCAATTATGTTTTATGAGTTCCAACGTTCAGGTGAATTACCTGATGATAAAAGAGATAACTGGCGTGGAGATTCAGGTATGGATGATGGAGCAGATGTAGGTCTTGATCTAACTGGTGGCTGGTATGATGCTGGCGATCATGTAAAGTTTAATCTTCCAATGGCTTATTCCCAAGCAATGCTTGCTTGGAGTGTTTATGAATCAGAGGATTCACTAGCTGAGAGTGGACAGTTGGATTATATGTTAGATGATATTAAATGGGTTAGTGATTATCTTATAAAATGTCATCCTTCATCCAATGTGTTCTATTATCAAGTAGGTAATGGTAGTGCAGATCATGGATGGTGGGGACCAGCAGAAGTTATGCAGATGGAAAGACCATCTTACAAAGTAGATATGGCCAATCCAGGTTCTTCTGTAGTAGGTGGAGCGGCTGCCGCACTTGCTTCTGCTGCAGTAGTATTTGAAGATAGAGATCCTGCTTATGCAGCTACTTGCTTACAACATGCAAAAGAGTTATATTCATTTGCTGAAAGTACTAAAAGTGATAGCGGCTACACAGCAGCTAGTGGTTTCTATGATTCCCATAGTGGATTTTATGATGAACTATCATGGGCAGCAGTTTGGATTTATCTAGCTAGTGATGATGATGCTTATCTTGATAAGGCAGAACAATATGTAAGTGAATGGGGAACTGAAGATCAATCTACTGACATTGCTTATAAATGGGCTCATTGTTGGGATGATGTTCATAATGGTGCTTGTTTACTTCTTGCTAAGATAACTGGTAAATCTATATATACAGAAGCAATTGAAATGCATTTAGATTATTGGTCCGTAGGTCACAATGGTCAGAGAATACAATATACTCCTAAGGGATTAGCTTGGTTAGATACCTGGGGAGCACTTCGTTATTCTACTACCACAGCATTTTTAGCAGCTGTATATGCGGACTGGGAAGGCTGTAGTAGTGCAAAATCAAATACATATAATGATTTTGCTAAACAGCAGATAGATTATGCACTAGGAAGTAGTGGTAGAAGTTTTGTAGTTGGTTTTGGAGAAAATGCTCCTGAAAGACCACACCATAGAACTGCTCATAGTTCTTGGGGAGATAGTATGTCTGCTCCAAATTATCATAGACATAGCTTAATTGGTGCCCTTGTTGGTGGACCAGGTAGTGATGATGGTTATGAAGATGATGTAAGTAATTATATTAATAATGAAGTGGCAAATGATTATAATGCCGGATTTGTTGGGGCCCTTGCTAAAATGTATGAAGATTATGGTGGAAACCCAATAGCTAATTTAACTGCATTTGAAGAAGTTACCAATGATGAATTTTTTGTAATGGCTGGTATCAATGCTTCTGGGTCTAACTTCCTTGAAGTTAAAGCCCTATTACATAATCAGTCTGGTTGGCCAGCAAAGAATGGGGACAAGCTTTCATTCCGTTACTTTGTTGATATAACTGAAGTGGTAAATGCTGGGTATAGTGTAAACGATATCACTATAAACACAAATTATAATGCAGGAGCAAAAGTTACAGGTCTTCATCCTTGGGATACAGACAACAATATCTATTATGTAGATGTTGATTTCACCGGAACCAATATATACCCAGGTGGTCAACCTGCATATAAGAAAGAAGTACAATTTAGAATTGCGGCTCCTATGAATACAAGTATATGGGATAATAATAATGATTTTTCATATAAAGATATTAAAGGAGTTTCATCAGGAAACACAGTACAAACTAAGTATATCCCTGTATATGATGCTGGCGTTTTAGTTTATGGTGAGGAGCCATCTGGCAGTGGTGAAGTTGAAGAGAAAGATTCAAGCATTTCCGTGACTAGTGCAACATTTGACAAGAACATGGAAAAACAAGAAAATATTGTGACCACCATGACATTAAACGGAAACACATTAAATGGAATTAAGAATGGTAGTGTTACACTTAGACGTGGAACAGATTATACAGTATCCGGGAATACAGTAACTATTTTAAAGAGTTATCTAGATGCATTAGAAATAGGTACAGTTAGTTTAACTTTTGATTTTAGTGCAGGTGTTGATCCTGTTATGACAGTTAGGATAGTAGATACCACTCCTGAAGATCCTACTAAACCTAGTGCTACAATCACCCCTACAAATGCTAACTTTGACAAAAACCCTGATTTTAGTAAGGATGTTGAAGTTACAATAACTCCCAATGGTAATGTTTTGCAGGGAATTAGGAGAGGTAGTTCGATTTTAAGTAAAGGTATAGACTATATTATAGATGGATACAATGTTATAATTTTAAGTGCATATCTTGCGACTCAAGATACAGGAAATGTTGACTTAATCTTTGATTTTGATGAAGGTACAGATCCTACTCTAAGAGTTAAAGTTAGTGATTCGTCAATAGTTGAAACTGAAGGCGATATTAAGGTTCAATATTACAGTGGTAATCCTAGTGATACAATTAATGGATTAATGCCAAGATATAAGATTACTAATACTGGAGATACTGCTATAAATCTTTCAGATGTCGCAATTCGTTATTACTATACTATTGATGGCGAAAAAGATCAGAATTTCTGGTGTGACTGGTCAACTGTAGGTAGTAGTAATATAGTTGGTAGATTTGTTAAAATAGATACTCCAGTAGACGGTGCTGATTATTATTTGGAGACAAGTTTTGAAGATGAAGCTGGTCTTTTACAGCCTAATGCTAGTATAGAAGTACAAAATAGATTTTCTAAGTCTGATTGGACAAACTACAGTCAAGATAATGATTATTCCTTTACTGCAGATAATTCATATTCAGACAATAATAAAGTAACAGTTTACATTTCTGGTTCTTTAGTAGATGGAATTGAACCATAATATTAATTTTGGTAAGTTAGGGGCATCCAATGGATGCCCCTAACTTACCAAAAGAATAGTAATAATTTTGTATATTTATCTAAAGAAAGGAGTTTTTAGATGAAAAATAAAGTAATAGGAAAAAGTATTGCATTTATAATTATGATTTCAATGCTGTTTGGTATAGTATCAAGTCCTACAAAGTTAGTTCAGGCAGAAGAAAAATATAATTATGCAAAAGCCTTACAGTTATCCATGTATTTCTATGATGCTAATAAATGTGGTTCGGTTGCTTCTGATAGTAAGTTATCATGGAGAGGAGATTGTCATACAGAAGACGCAAAGATACCTTTAAAACCAAGAGATGAAGAGGGATATGGAACTAATTTATCAGCAAGTTTTATCTCATCAAATTTACAAGCATTAGATCCAGATGGAGATGGTTGTGTGGATTTAAGTGGTGGTTTCCATGATGCAGGAGATCATGTTAATTTTGGTTTACCTCAAAGCTATTCTGCTTCTACTTTAGGGTGGGGTTATTACGAATTTAGAGATTCCTATGTATCAATAGGAGAACAAGGCCATATGGAAGATATTCTAAGATGGTTTAATGATTATTTTCTTCGTTGTACTTTTAGGGATGCAGAAGGTAATGTGGTTGCATTTGCATATCAAGTTGGAGATGGGACCACAGACCATAATTATTGGGGTCCTCCAGAATTACAGACAACTTCAAGACCTGCATTCTTTGCCAGTGTAGAGACTCCTGCTAGTGACCAATGTGCTGGTGCAGCCGCCTCTTTGGCAATCAATTATTTAAATTTCAAAGATACTGATTCAGAATATGCAGAGACTTGTTTAGAGACTGCAATTGCTTTATATGAATTTGCAAAGGAAAACCGAGGATTAGGTTTTTCAGGAGGATTTTATAATTCAAGTTATGATGAAGATGAAATGTCTTGGGCTGCTGTATGGTTAAACATTGCAACCGATGATTATAGCTATATTGAGGACATTATATCTGTTGATTCAAGTGGTACTTATACTGGATATATGAAGAAGATTGTCCAAACGACAGATAGTACTTGGCAAAATATCTGGGTTCATTCTTGGGATACTGTATGGGGCGGTGTATTTGCAAAACTTGCTCCTGTTACTGATGATCCTGAACATTGGTATTTCTTTAGATGGAATATTGAATACTGGTCTGGCGTACCCCACGAGAATCCAAATGATGGAACCTTCTTAGCTACTTCTCCAGCAGGATACAGGATGCTTACTACTTGGGGTTCAGCAAGATATAATATGGCTGCCCAGATGTGTGCACTGGTTTATAACAAATACGAGCCTAAGCAGGAATTTGTAGATTGGTGTAAAGGTCAGACGGATTATTTGTTAGGAGATAATCCTATGGATACATGTTATCTTGTGGGATATGCTGAAAACTCAGCGGTAAATCCCCACCATAGGGCTTCTCATGGTTCTACTACTAATAGTATGTTAGTACCAGAGCATCAAAGACATGTACTTTGGGGAGCTTTAGTAGGCGGTCCTGATGAAACTGACTTCCATAGGGATGATATTACAGATTATATATACAATGAGGTTGCTATAGATTACAATGCTGGTTGCGTAGGTGCTTTAGCTGGACTTTACGAGATATACGGTCAAGGGCAAGAGCCGGATCCAAGTGTGCCAGAATATCAAGTTGATGAAAAACCATATTACGTAACTGCTAAGATAGAACAAGAAAATGGTGAAAGAACACAGCTTACCATTAAAGTATTTAATGATACAACTTGTCCTCCAAGATTAGAAGATAACCTAAAGGCTAAATATTTCTTCAATATTTCCGAAATGATGGAGAAGGGACAGTCAATAGATGATATTAGTGTTCAAGTAATGTATGATCAGGCAAAGACGCTAGATGGAGTAGGTGTAGACATTAATGGCCCTTACCCATGGAATGCTGAAGAAGGAATCTATTATGTAGAATTAGACTGGTCAAATCTTGCCTTCCATGGTAATCGTGAAATTCAGCTTGCATTGGTACCAGCGCAAGATTCTTCTTATGAAGTCAATTGGAATCCAACTAATGATTGGAGTAGACAAGGAATTACTTTACAAGAGGCACAGACAACATATATACCTTTATATATAGATGATGAATTGGTATATGGAACAGAAGCAGGAGAACAAGGTATGGATGTAAGTATCGATATAGTAGAACCTTTAGATGGATTTGTTGCCGATTACACTGTAGAACAGACAGCAATTCCATTTACAGCATCAGTAGATGCTGGTGATGAGACTATATCAAAGGTTGAGTTTTTCGCAGATAATGTTAAAATCGGTGAAGACGATACGGCACCTTATTCGATTTTATATACCCCGGAGAATAACTTGGATGAAAAATCTAAAAAGATTAAGCTTACTTCAAAAGCGATTACATCTTCAGGGTATGAAATATTTAGTAAGCCTGTCAATATTACCGTAAGATTTAAAGAGGCTGGCTCAGAAGATCCAGTAGAAGAAAGTGATTTACAACTTAGAATGATAGATGATACTAATCAAAACTCCAATACTATAAGTTTGAAATTTGCTTTAAATAATATTGGAAAGCAGAATATGGATTTGTCAAATGTAAAACTACGTTATTATTATACAAAGGATAGTAATGCAAGTCAGGTATTTTACTGTGACCATGCAGGTATGGCACTTGATTCTGCTCCATGGTATGCTACAGTATCAGATGACTTAAAAGGAAATTTTGTTGATATGGGTTCAGGAATCGAGGGAGCTGATACTTATTTTGAGTTATCCCTTGAAGATATGGAATATGATTTGCTGCCTGGTAAAGATCTTGATTGCCAGATACGTATTGCAAATTCAAACTGG
>CAZOGN010000018.1:18699-34755 GCA_964579655.1 uncultured Lachnospiraceae bacterium | reverse complement strand
TGAGTGTGTTATGGGGGACGTTTCATTTAACACACAAGCTTGTGTGTTAAATGAAACGTCCCCCATAACACACTACACCAGCAGTTTAAGTTTACCTGGAAGGCAAGTTACTGAAAAGGAGTTATAGGAACCTGGATATTCTCCGTCCGTATGAAGGTCCCAAGTATTATCTAGGCTGACTTTCATTGTTCTACAATTGAAGAGCTCAATACCCTTTAAATCTCTTTGTTTACCAGAAAGGATATGAATAAGAGCTATTACAATCTTAAACTTTGAAAGACCATGAGCGATGCATATAGATAATTGCCCATCCGTTGGATCGGCATCAGGTGAAAACTTAACACCACCACCTTCGTATGACTGTATCATGCTAACGACAAAGAACATTTTATCATAAGTTCTAACGTCATTATCGTCGATTGTAATAGTTCCATTAGAAAATGGGGAACGAAACAATGAACTTATTGCTTTAAGTATGTATGCAAACTTACCTAAGCCAAAGAAGTTTAGTCTAGTTTTAATTTTAGACATATTGGCTAATTTGGCTGTGTTAGCATCAAAGCCACTTCCTGAACTTACTACAAACCTTACTTCTTTATTATCAGGCATTTTAAGATTACCGATATCTAGTGCAAGATAATTTTCTGAAGAAAGGATTTTCTTTAAAGCAAGTATAGGATTATTCGAAATATCTAGGCTCCTTGCAAAATCATTACTAGAGCCAGTGGGAATGTAGCCAATATAAGTGTTTTCTAGTTCATCATCAGTTAAACTATTAACAGTTACATTAAGAGTTCCATCGCCACCCAGAATAACTATCTTTTTATTATGTTCAGAAGTTTTAAATATTTTTTTGACAATTTTATCAATAGAAATCTTAGGATTTGTAAAGTAATAAGAATAGTCTATATTAGAATTAATTAAATGTTTTTCGATTGCTTGCCATATCTTTATTCCTTTACCTGTTTTTGAACTTGGATTAACAATGAAATGATACATATATATTCCCCCTATAAGCTATCGATTTCTTTATGACTTAGTATCCCTAATATAAATGATGATGATTACAAAGTCAATTATATTACTTACAAAAATATTAAGATGTAAAAATGATGCAAAGTATATTGAAATAATCATGTTTTTAGAGTAGTATAAAATGAAATAATTATAGATAAAAATGCATGTTACTAATAAATATATTGAAGACTTATATATTTAGTTTTAGAATGGAGGGAAATTATGAAAAACAAACTATGGTCTATTTTTTGGGGATTATTTTTTATTTTTATTGGAATTGGATTTGGAGGAGATGTATTAGGCATTTGGCATTTTACAATGTTTTTTACAGGATGGTGGACTTTCTTTATCATTATTCCGTGTTTAATTAGCTTAATACAAAAAGGATACAATGTTGGGGATTTAATAGGATTATTAATAGGAATTGTTTTGCTTTTAGCAACAAGAGATATTCTTAATTTTTGGGATGTTATGAGACTTATGTTCCCTGTTATTTTAATTGTTATTGGATTTTCTATTATTTTTAAAGACGTCTTTAAAAAAAAGATTAAAAAAAACATTAGTTACAAAGGTGACAGCAATGAACAATATTCAGTATTTTCATCGAATAGGCAAAATGTAACAGGAACTTATGTTGGATCAGGAATTAATGCAATCTTTGGTGCATATACTCTTGATTTAAGAAATGCAGTTGTAGATCAGGATATAAAAATCAAAGCTACAGCAATCTTTGGAGGAATAGACATTATAGTTCCAGAAGGTGTAATTGTACAAACTACTACTGTACCTATCTTTGGTGGTGTGAGCAACAAGGCAAAAAAAACTAATGAAGTTAATGCACCAGTGGTTTTAGTAGATTGTGTTTGCATGTTTGGAGGTATTAATATAAAATGAATCAATTTCAAAAAACAGTAAAGTATCTCGCCATGGCATTTGCAATATTTCTAACTTGCACAATTATATATATGATTATTTCTACCATAGGATTTACTGTCAACATCTTTAATTTTGGTGGCAACTGTATTCGTACTAGCAAAGATAATAAGAACACCGTATCAGGAGAAAGTTTTACTGCTACATATGATGATATTGAAAAGATATATATAGATCACGGAGTTGGGAAGTTAACAATAAGACCCGGTGATACAGATGATGTATCAGTTTATATTTCAGATTTAGAAAACTATTATAAAGTTACTAATACTAAAAAGACTCTTAAGGTAGAGAACAAATTTAATATAGATAATTTTTTCAACTTTGGATTCCGAGAGAGGTCGTCACATCAAGTAGAAGTTATTATTAACTTGCCAGAAGACTATGGATTAAGAGATTTAGAAATACAGGCTGGAGCAGGTGAAATAATACTAGAAGATTTTGTAACAGAGAATCTAAGTATAAAAGCAGGGGCAGGTGCAATTTCAGTTAAAAAAGTAGTGGCAGATCACACTGATATTGGTGGTGGAGTTGGTGAATTAAGGTTTGAGGATGTTGAATTTAACAGAGGAGATATAAGCACGGGAGTAGGAAGATTTATTTTCTCTGGCAAACTTAAGGGTCAACATATAATAAAAGCAGGGGTGGGAGAAATAAACCTTGATATTCAGGGTAAGTTAGAAGACTATGATCTAAGTATAAACAAAGGATTAGGAGAAATACGGGTAAATGGAAAAGGATATAAAGATGTGAACTTTTCTCAAAGCCAAACAGATAACTCCCTAGATATAAGTGGCGGGGTAGGAAGCATAAACATAAACTTTACAGAATGACAGCAGGGATTTAATATGTTATAATTGCTAAAACTGGTTATCATAATAATATAAGAACAATGTTTAGGCAAGGAGGACGAACCATGTCAGAAGAATTTAACAATGTTATTAATTTAGAAAATATAAAAGCATATGAACTTATTCAAAAAGAGGAATTACAAGACATTCGTAGCCTTGGACTACTATTTAGACATAAAAAGACTGGAGCCAGGGTTGCTGTTATCAGCAATGATGATAATAATAAAGTGTTTTCCATTGGTTTTAGAACACCACCAGAGAACAGTAAGGGAACTCCCCATATAATTGAACATTCGGTGTTATGTGGCTCAAGACAATTTCCATCAAAGGATCCTTTTGTTGAACTAGCCAAAGGATCACTAAATACATTTTTAAATGCTATAACATTTCCGGACAAGACTATTTATCCTATCGCAAGTTGCAATGATAAGGACTTTCAAAACTTAATGCATGTTTATTTGGATGCAGTGTTTTATCCTAATATATATAAAGAAGAAAAGATATTTATGCAAGAAGGTTGGCATTACGAACTAGAAAACAAAGATGATCCATTAGCATATAATGGTGTTGTTTACAATGAGATGAAGGGTGCGTTTTCTTCACCAGAACAACAATTATTTAGGTCAATATTAAACTCTTTATTTCCAGACAGCGCATATGGTGTGGAATCAGGTGGGGATCCTACGGATATCCCTAAGTTAAGCTATGAAGAATTTCTTGACTTTCACCGCAAGTACTACCATCCTACTAACTCCTATATTTACCTATATGGAGATATGGACGTAGAAGAAAAACTAGATTGGATTAATGATAATTATCTAGATAGTTTTGATGAAGAACCTGTTGATTCTGCAATTCGCTTACAGGAACCATTTACTAAGATAAGAGAAATCAAGCAAGAGTATTCCTTAAGTGAAGATGAAGATACTAGGGACAATACTTATCTTAGCTATAACTTGGTTTTAAATTCAAGTTTAGATGTTGAAACAACTATGGCAATGCAGGTCTTAGAACATGCTCTAATTTCCGCCCCAGGTGCCCCATTAAAGCAGGCTCTATTAGATGCCAAAATCGGTAAGGATATTTTAAGTAGTTATGATTCAGAACTTTATCAGACAGTACTTTCAATTATTGCAAAAAATAGTGAAGAAGATAAAAAGGATGAATTCCTTCAGATTATAAAAGAAACATTAAGAAAAGTAATTGACGATGGAATAGATAATAAATCAATAGCAGCAGCAATTAATTCATTAGAATTCATGTTTAGAGAAGCTGATTTTGGTTCATATCCAAAAGGTTTGATGTATGGAAAACAATCGTATGCTACCTGGCTTTATGATGATAGCAAACCATTTGTAAATCTAAGCTTTGATGTTTTTGAAAGTTTAAAAGAAAAGATCGGAACTGACTATTATCCTGGATTAGTAAAGAAATATTTATTAGATAATACCCATGCATCAGTGGTTATCCTTACTCCTAAGCCAGGATTAACTAATAAGATAGAAGAAGATATAAAGGAAGAACTTGCAGCTCATAAGGCAAGTTTATCTGAAGAAGAGATAAATCAAATAATAGAAGAAACTAAAAGTCTAATGAAGTATCAAGAAGAGCCTTCCTCTAAAGAGGATATGGAAAAGATACCAATGCTTAGTATTGATGATATCGATAAGGAAGCTAAGTCTTTATATATAGAAGAAAAAGAAATAGAAGGTTTTCCGATTATACATCACAATGTATTTACTAATGGTATCGCTTATTTAAGGTTTTTGTTTAGTCTTGAGAACATTCCCAAGTCTTTAACACCTTATATTAGTTTACTCTCAACTGTACTTGGTTATATTGATACGGAGCATTATACGTACTCAGAATTATCTAATGAAGTTAATATCCACACTGGTGGAATAAATAATGATATAGTAGCTTTTTCAAAGAAGGGAAGTGCAACTGAATATACACCAGCATTTTCTGTTGATGTAAAAGTATTATATGGCAATATGGATAATGCTTTTGATTTACTAAAAGAAATTATTAGCTTTACAATCCTTAATGATGAGAAAAGGTTATTAGAAATAATAAAGGAAACAAAATCAAGAACGCAAATGTATTTAACTTCTGCTGGACATTCTGCGGCGGTAAGCAGGGCAACATCTTATTTTTCAGAAGTTGGTAGGTATAACGAAGTAACAACTGGTATTAGTTATTTTAGATTTATACAAGGCTTAGAATCAGACTTTGAAAATGTTAAGACTGAACTTATAGAAAAGTTGGAACAATTGATGATTGCTATATTTAGAAAAGAAAATCTAATTGTTAGTTTCACTTCAGACGAGGCAGGTTTAGAAACATTAAAAGGAAGATTAGTACCATTTGTGGAACAACTAAAGCAAGAACCTATTGAAAAAGTAACTGAAAATTTTGAGTTACACCAATTAAACGAAGGCTTTAAAACTTCAGGTCAAATACAGTATGTTGCAAGAGCTGGAAATTATATAGATGCTGGTTATGAATATACTGGAGCACTAGAAGTGCTTAAAGTTATTTTAAGTTACGGCTACCTTTGGAATAATGTTCGTGTCAAAGGTGGTGCATATGGCGCTATGTGCGGATTTTCCAGACTTAATGGGAACAGTTTTTTCACCTCATATAGAGATCCTAATTTGAAAGAGACCAATGAAATTTATAATGGAATATATGAATATCTAAGAACTTTTGACGCAGATGACAGGGACATGACTAAGTATGTAATAGGTACAATTAGTAACATAGATAGGCCACTTACTCCACGAGCTAAGGGGACAAATTCACTTGCTGCTTATATGACAGGTACTACAGCTGAAGACTTACAAAAACAAAGAGATGATATCCTAGAAGTTAGTAAGGATGATATTAGAAGTCTTTCAGAAATGATAAGGGCAATTTTAGACACTGGTAATATTTGCGTTATTGGTAGTGAAAACAAAATAGAAGAAAATGAAGATTTATTTACAGAAGTTAAACAGTTAATTTAAAGGAGAAAACAATTAAAAGCATGAAAGAAAGAAAATTTAAGTCTGGGTTTGTAACAATAATAGGAAGAACAAATGTAGGCAAGTCAACATTAATGAACAATATGATAGGGCAAAAAATAGCGATAACATCCAATAAACCTCAAACTACGAGAAATCGTATCCAGACAGTATATACATGCGAAGATGGTCAGATAATCTTCATTGATACACCGGGAATTCACAAAGCAAAAAATAAGCTTGGTGAACATATGGTAAGCATTGCGGAAAGAACCTTGAATGAAGTAGATATTATATTGTGGCTTGTAGAACCATCATCTTATATAGGTGAAGGGGACATGCATATATTAGAGAAATTAAAGACTACAAAAACACCAGTTATATTAGTTATTAATAAGGTGGATACAATATCTAAAGAAGAAGTATTACCACTTATCGATGAATTTAAAGATATGTATTCTTTTAAAGATATAGTGCCTTTATCAGCTTTAAAGGGTGATAACGTAGATGCTTTATTAGAGACGATTTTTAAGCATTTGCAAGAAGGTCCAATGTATTATGATGAGGATACAATAACAGATCAACCAGAAAGACAAATTGTTTCAGAACTTATTAGAGAAAAGGCACTTAGATCTCTAGGGCAAGAAGTCCCTCATGGAATCGCCGTTACTATTGAAAGTATGAAGGAAAGAAAAAGAAAAAAAATTATTGATATAGAAGCTACAATTATTTGTGAAAGGGAATCGCATAAAGGAATTATTATAGGTAAAAAGGGTTCTAAACTAAAGCAAATTGGCACATGGGCAAGAGAAGAAATAGAAAACTTATTAGATATTCAGGTTAACTTAAAACTTTGGGTAAAAGTAAAAAAAGACTGGAGAGATAGTGATATTCTTCTTAAAAATTTCGGATTTAATAAGCAAGAAGAATGATATAGCTAAATTGGTATTCTTTTTCAAGTTTAGATAATTAGTTTTTGGCAAGAATATAGATAATGAACATATAAATATAATCTAGATTTAGATAGGGGGCCAAAAATGAAAAATCAAGACTATTGGAAGCAATTCGTGAAAACTGGCAACATCTACGACTATCTTAGCTATACAGCATGTACACAAGAAGATAAATGTGGATATTTGTTGGATGAAGTAAAAGAAGGTGAACTAGAAATTGGTATCGGTAGAAGTGACAGGGATGGTCCTGTCAGCAATGCCTATAGGTGAGTATGATAGAAGACTTGTATTATTGACGAAGGAACGTGGTAAAATAGCAATATTTGCAAAAGGCGCTAGAAGACAAAATAGTGCCTTTTTAGCATGTAGTCAACCTTTTACTTTTGGAAAGTTTGAATTATATGAAGGAAGAAGTTCCTATAATTTAACCTCTGCAAAGATTTCTGATTATTTTGGAGAAGTCTCTATGAATCTTGAAGCAGCCTATTACGGTATGTATTTTTGTGAGTTGGCTGACTACTTTGCCAATGAGAATGAAGATAGCACAGATATGCTAAGGCTTTTGTATATTTCTCTTAAGGCCTTACTTAAAGAATCAATAGGAATGAAACTAGTCCGTTACATATTTGAATTGAAATTATTAGCTTTTAATGGTTTTTCACCACAAGTTTTTGCTTGCGTAAATTGCAACAAGGAAAAAGAGATTGAAGGCTTTTATCGATTTAGTTGTAAATCGGGAGGCTTATTATGTGATGGCTGTAAGTCTACAGCAGTAGATAATATCAAGTTAAGTTCTTCATCTGTATATACTCTCCAATATATTCTATCAAGCCCCATAGAAAAACTATATTCATTTGTCGTATCAGATGAGGTTTTTAGGGAATTAAAAAGATGTATAGACCAATATCGGAGAATATATGTTGATAAAGAAATAAAATCTTTAAAAGTTATTGAAAATATGTTTTAAATAGAATATAGTTGAAAATGTAGTATATTTTGTGAACATTATTATTGTTAACCATTCATAATAATATTAATATATAGCTATGGAGGAAATTTAATGAAAGTAAAAGTCTGTATACTTGCTATGATTATACTCGTTATAAGCTTGACTGGGTGTAGCAAAGAAGCTAATTTAATTACAGTAGAAAAAGGAACCGATAAAGTTGTTGTAAACAAAGATGTCCAAAAGAATACAATAGTAGTAAAAGAAGATGGAAGACTTCAAGTAGCTATTGTTGGCGATTTTGACAAAGACTATTATGATTTTGAAGAGTTGAAGAGTTTTATTAATGAAGAGATCAATAATTATAATTCAAAAAATGGACAAGAATCTATAGTGTTTGAAGTGGCAGAGATGAGAGGCAACAAGGTAATTGTAGTACAAACTTATAGTGATATAGAACACTACCTGTCTTATAACAATATAGAAGGTAGTTTAATGAGTGTAACTTCTGCAAGGGAAGACATTGAAAGCTTGCCTGAAGTTTTTTGTAATTCTAAAGGTAAAGATATTTCAAGGGATGAAGCTTTAAAAAAAGACAAATATATGATTATGAATATAAAAGAAAATACTGACGTAGTTGTAGACGGGAAAATCATGTATTATCATAATGCTGAGTTTATTAATTCTTCCACTTTAGAGGCAAATGATGAAGAAGGAACAGTTTTCATTTATAAGGATACAATTTTTTGAAATAATTAAGCAAAACAAGTCATAAAAATATATAAGATAAAAACGAAAAGAGGTAAGTATGGAAAAGACAATGGAAAAGATAGTTGCACTTTCAAAAGCAAGGGGATTTGTATTTCCTGGTTCAGAGATATATGGAGGCTTAGCCAACACATGGGATTACGGAAACTTAGGAGTGGAACTAAAAAATAATGTAAAAAAAGCATGGTGGCAGAAGTTTATTCAGGAGCATCCACTTAATGTTGGTATAGATAGTGCTATCTTAATGAATACTTCAGTTTGGGCTGCATCAGGGCATTTAGGAAACTTTTCAGATCCTTTAATGGACTGTAAGGAATGTCATGAGAGATTCCGTGCAGATCAGCTTATTGAAGAATATGCTAAAGAAAATGAAATAGAAATAGAAGGGGCTGTAGATTCATGGTCTCATGAGGATATGGAAGACTATATAGCTGAACATAAGATTAAATGCCCAACATGTGGAGAACATAATTTTACAGATGTAAGACAATTTAATTTGATGTTTAAGACTCATCAAGGTGTAACAGAGGATGCTAGTAATGAGGTTTATCTTAGACCAGAAACAGCACAAGGAATCTTTGTTAATTTTAAAAATGTACAAAGAACATCTCGTAAAAAGATACCATTTGGTATTGGACAAATTGGTAAGTCGTTTCGTAATGAAATTACACCAGGAAACTTTATATTTAGAACAAGAGAATTTGAACAAATGGAATTACAGTTTTTTTGCGAACCTGGTACTGATTTAGAATGGTTTGAATATTGGAGAAACTTCTCAATGTCATGGCTTAAGTCTCTAAATATAAAAGAAGAAGAACTAAGATTTCGTGATCATGATGAAGCAGAGCTTTCTCATTATAGTAAGGCAACTACAGATATTGACTTCCTATTCCCATTTGGTTGGGGAGAACTTTGGGGAATTGCAGATAGAACAGATTATGATTTAAAACAACATCAAGAACACTCAAAAGTAGATATGACTTACTTTGATGATGAAAAACAAGAAAAATACATTCCTTACGTAGTAGAACCATCTCTAGGTGTTGATAGGGTAACGCTTGCATTTTTATCTAGTGCATATGATGAGGAAGAACTTGAAGATGGACAAAGTAGAACAGTACTTCGTTTTCACCCTGCTCTTGCTCCAGTTAAAATTGGTATTTTACCTTTATCAAAGAAGTTATCTGAAGAAGCTACAGAAGTTTATAAACTACTAAGCAGATACTACAATTGTGAATATGACGATAGGGGCAATATAGGAAGACGTTATAGAAGACAAGATGAAATAGGAACACCATACTGTATCACATATGATTTTGATTCACGAGATGATCAGTCTGTAACAATAAGAGACCGAGATACTATGGAGCAAGAAAGAGTTAAAATTGAAGATTTAAAGGATTATTTCGAAGATAAGTTTTATTTTGAAGTTTTATAATAGTAAAAGCATTTAGGACTTAAGACGATTTTATTATATGGAAAGTTATGTTATAATTTATATACTTTATAAAAGCGTATTATTATCTATAAAACTATTATTGTAGGAGGAATAACTAAATGGTGAAATGGGTTTACTTGTTTAATGAAGGTAATACTTCAATGCGTAACCTCTTAGGTGGTAAGGGAGCAAATCTTGCGGAGATGACTAATCTTGGTCTTCCAATACCCCAAGGGTTTACAGTAACGACAGAAGCGTGTACTGACTATCATGAACAAGGAAAAGTAATTTCTGATGAAATCAAAGATCAGATTTTTACATCTTTAAAGGAACTAGAAGGTATAACGGGGAAAAAGTTTGGGGATACAGAAGAACCTTTACTGGTTTCTGTTCGTTCGGGTGCTAGAGCTTCTATGCCTGGTATGATGGATACTGTACTTAACCTAGGATTAACAGATGTATCAGTTGAAGGATTTGCAAAGAAAACTGAAAATCCAAGATTTGCATATGATTCATATAGAAGATTTATTCAAATGTTTTCAGATGTAGTTAAAGAAATTGACGCTGATAAATTTGATATAATATTTGATGGAATCAAAGAAAGTAAGGGCCTTAAGCTAGACACGGAGCTAGAGGCAGAAGATTTAAAAGAAGTAGTTAGTCAATATAAAGCACTATATAAAGATGAAATGGGAGCTGAATTCCCACAAGATCCTGAAGTACAACTAATGGAAGCTATTGAAGCAGTATTTAAATCATGGGATAACCCTCGTGCTATTTATTATAGAAGAATGAATGATATTCCAAGTAGTTGGGGAACAGCTGTTAATGTTCAAGCTATGGTATTTGGTAATATGGGAGATACATCAGGTACTGGTGTTGCTTTTACCCGTAATCCATCTACAGGAGAGAACAAATTATATGGAGAATATCTAATGAATGCACAAGGTGAAGACGTTGTTGCTGGTGTTAGAACTCCCCATCCTATGGATGATCTAAAAGAAGATAATCCTGCAATTTATGAAGAGTTTATGGGATATGCAAATAAATTAGAAGATCACTACAGGGACATGCAAGATATGGAGTTTACTATTGAGGATGGCAAGTTATATATTTTACAAACTCGTAGTGGTAAAAGGACAGCTCCTGCAGCTATGCAGATTGCAAGTGATTTGGTTGATAATGGAGTTATTAGTAAAGAAGAAGCAGTGTTAAGAATTGAAGCAAAGTCCCTTGACCAATTACTACATCCAGGATTTGATCCAGAAGCACTTAAAGCTGGACATTTACTTGCTAGTGCACTTCCTGCATCTCCTGGAGCGGCAGCAGGTAAGGTCTATTTTACTGCAAATGATGCAAAGCTTGCTGGTGATAAAGGTGAAAGAGTCATCCTAGTTCGTAATGAAACCTCACCAGAAGATATCGAAGGTATGCATGCAGCAGAAGGTATATTAACAGCTCGTGGTGGTATGACATCACATGCGGCAGTTGTTGCTCGTGGTATGGGAACTTGCTGTGTATCAGGTTGTGAAGAAGCTATAATTAATTATGATAAAAAAACCCTGACACTTGATGGAGAAGTTATAAAAGAAGGGGATTACATATCTCTTGATGGAAGTGAAGGTAATATCTACTTAGGTGATATTGCTACAGTTCCAGCAGCTATTAGTGGTAATTTTGACAGACTTATGTCATGGGCTGATGAGATTAGAACTATGAAGGTAAGAACAAATGCAGATTCACCAGAAGATGCTAAGAATGCTATTGAATTTGGAGCAGAAGGAATTGGACTTACTCGTACAGAGCATATGTTTTTTGCAGAAGATAGAATTCCTAAGATTAGAAAGATGATTCTTTCTAAGACTGTAGAAGCTAGAGAAGCAGCCTTAGCAGAACTTATTCCTTATCAAAAGGGTGACTTTAAAGGGATTTATGAAGTGATGGGAGAAAGACCAGTTACTATTCGTTTCTTAGATCCTCCACTACATGAATTTTTACCAACAAATGAAGAGGAAGTAGCATCACTAGCAAAGGACATGAATCTTTCTGTTGAAGAGGTAAAAGCAACAATTTCCTCACTAGAAGAAGTTAATCCAATGCTAGGACATAGAGGTTGTCGCTTATCCGTAGCATATCCCGAAATTGCAAAAATGCAAACAAGGGCTGTTATGGAAGCAGCAATTGAAGTAAAACAAGAAAAAGGATATAACATTATACCTGAGATTATGATTCCTTTAGTTGGAGAAAAGAAAGAATTAAAATATGTTAAAGACGCAGTTGTAGAAACGGCTGATGCAGTAATTGCAGAAAAAGGTGTTGATATAGATTATCAAGTAGGTACGATGATAGAAATCCCTCGTGCAGCCCTACTTGCTGACGAAATAGCAGAGGAAGCTGATTTCTTCTCCTTTGGAACTAATGACTTAACACAAATGGCTTTTGGAATATCTCGTGATGACGCAACTAAGTTTTTAGATGCATACTACGATAATGAAATCTATGAATTTGACCCATTTGCAAGATTAGACCAAAGAGGTGTTGGCCAATTAGTTCAAATGGCAGCAGAAAAAGGACGTTCTGAAAAGCCAAACTTACAGCTAGGTATCTGTGGTGAACATGGTGGAGATCCATCTTCTATAGAATTCTGCTATAAAGTAGGCTTAGATTATGTATCCTGCTCACCATTTAGAGTACCAATCGCAAGACTTGCAGCAGCACAAGCGGTTATAAAAAATAAATAATGTTAAAAGAGCAACGTTTCTAAAAGGTTTGACTTAGGTTAGACTGCGTTGAATGATAGTGAAAAAATAAATTGGCGCCTTATCATGTAAATGGTAGGGCGCTTTTTAAGTTATTTAGATATCAAATAAATGAATATCATTAGTGCTATAATGCCTCATGTCGTAGTGAAATTATGGCTAGGAAGAAATGATGAGATATAATATAGTAAAACAAGGAGATGATGATTATGCGATTATTAAAATAGAAGATCTTAATAGGATATAGTCGTTCAAAATATTATTTCTCTTATCCCATAGTTTCGATAATCTTTTTGATGCGCAGCTCAAATTTTTTAGTGTTTTATATTCTTCATGATTTATATGATTAGTCCTTTGTTTTATAACACCATAATATGCTATAATAGTTTAGTATTATAAAGTTTCACACATAAAATATAACTTAAGGAAGTAGAGGTGGTAATTATGGATTCTCATCCGGAACCCATTAGTCATTATCATAATAGAAATAATAGATATAGGGACATAATTACTATTTAATATATGTGCCCTAATTAAAGGAGGGCAACAAATGAACAAAGATGTTCTTAAGCTTATTGAAAAAAGTAAATTTGTAGAAGCAAGGAATGAGATTGTAAGTAATAATATAGTTGATATTGCACATTTTTTTGAAGAAATAGAACAAAGTAAATTATTAATAGTGTTTAGAATACTACCAAAGGATATGGCTTCTGGTGTTTTCGCACATATGTCAACAGAACTACAAAGATATATTGTTGAATCTATTACTGAAGAAGAAGTTATAGACATAGTAGATGAATTGTTTTTTGATGATGCCATTGATTTTTTAGAAGAAATGCCTGCTAATATTGTTAAGAAAGTTCTTAGAAATACAGATGATGAAAAAAGAAATCTAATCAATCAATTCTTAAACTATCCTGAAGACTCTGCGGGAAGTATAATGACAATTGAATATGTTGATTTAAAAAAGGAAATGACCGTAAAAGAAGCAATTGAATATATTAAAAAAACTGGAGTCGATAAGGCTACTATAGATATTTGTTTTGTTATGGATAGTCAAAGGATAATTGAGGGTTATATCTCGCTTAGAAAGTTAATACTTAGTGAAGAAACTGATATCATAGGGAATATTATGGAGACAGGTGAAGTACACGTTAATACCTATGATCATCAGGAAGAGATTGCCATGTTATTTAAAAAGTATGATTATTTAGTTATGCCTGTTGTAGATAATGAAAATAGATTAGTAGGAATTGTTACAATAGATGATATTGTGGATGTTATTGATGAAGAGGCCACAGAAGACTTTCAAAAGATGGCTGCTATGGAGCCTTCCGAAAAAGAATATTTAAAAACAAGTTCTTTACAACTGGCCAAACATAGAATACCTTGGCTTTTAGTATTACTGATTTCTGCTACTTTTACAGGAGGAATTATTAAAAAATATGAACATGCCCTACAGTCAGTAACTGTACTTGCAGCATTCATACCAATGCTTATGGATACGGGTGGTAATGCGGGATCCCAATCATCAACTCTTATAATTAGAGGGTTAGCTTTAGGAGATATAAAGCTTAAAGATATCTTTAGAGTAATTGTGAAAGAACTACAAGTCAGTTCAATAGTGGGGATAACCTTATCTTTTGTTAATTTTGTGAGGATATATTTTATTGAAAAGGTTGATATACTTATAGCTGTAACGGTATCGATAACAATATTAGTAACCGTTGTGCTGTCGAAAATTGTTGGTAGCTTATTACCTATAATTGCAAAAAAACTAAAACTTGATCCTGCGATAATGGCAGGCCCATTAATAACAACTATTGTTGATGCTGTAGCTCTTATTGTGTATTTTGGAATTGCTACTTGGTTACTAGGTATATAGATATGGAGGTTATTAAGAAATATCGTAGCATTATATCTGTTTTTCTAATTTTATTTAGTTTATTAATCTTTTCGAATAAAGCACTTGCCAGTGGGGCATCGCTCCCCTCGGGAATTAAAGATTCCGAGATCGGAGATCTAATTGAAGACTACATATATGAAAACAAAGATACTACTGCAGCCGTTTCAATAGCTGTATTTCGTGGTGACCAGACATTATATCAAACAGCATATGGCTATGCTAATATTGAAGATAAACTAAAAGCCGATGACGAAACTGTTTATGAATGGGGTTCAGTAAGCAAATTGTTAGTATGGACTAGTATTATGCAACTTTGGGAGCAAGGACTAATTGATCTAGAGGCGGATGTTAAAGAATATCTGCCAGAAGACTTTTTTACAAAGTTAAAGTATGACCAACCAATAACCATGCTTAACTTAATGAACCATAATGCCGGCTTTGAAGATGCGATTTTTCAAATGTGTGCTGAGAGTGAAGATGAGTTGCTAACTTTAGAAGAAGCACTTAAGGTTACAGAACCTCATCAAAATTATAGACCAGGAGAAGTGGTGGCATATTCTAATTGGAGTTCTGCCTTAGCAGGATATATTGTTGAGAGAATTAGCGGTATTCCCTACTATGAATATGTACAAAAAAACATATTTAACCCACTAGATATGAATCATACTGGACTTGAACCAGCATATTCCGACAACCCCTGGGTCAAGTCAAAGCTATTAGAGGCAGAGGGCTATACTACAGAACTTGTCCCAATGGAAGGTGGCTTGTTTTATATAAACTTATATCCGTCAGGTTCCACAGCGGGTACACTAGATGATATGCTTAAGTTTGCAAAAGCATTACAGCCAAACAGTGATGGAAGCAAAAAACTTTTTAAAAATGAAGAAACTCTAAATGAAATGCTTTCACCCACATTAATATATCCAGATACAGAAATTGATTACATAAATCACGGTTTGTGGTCACATGAATATAATGTACAGGCCCTTGTACATGGTGGAAACACCCTTATGTATTCTGCATATTTAGCATTTGACCCTGTCACATCTGTAGGTACAGTAATTATGACTAATCAAGGTAATGAACTCACCTATTATTATGGACTCCCACCAATGATATTTGGAAAAGTGGGTGAAATGGCTGTTGAAGAGGAAAGAAATAATACATCAGATATAAAGGGACTATATTATTCTGCTAGAACAATTAGAAGTGGAATAGGAAAAATGTATACGACAATTAATATTCATCCTTTTTTTGATGTTGGAGAAGATAAGTTTAATTCGAATTTTTTAGGTCTGATTAAACAATCTGGAAGGCCGATTGCTCCAAACACCTTTCTCCTCACTACGGAAGCAGGTGCAACTAAAATAGATAATGTAGCAAGATACTCTAATAATAATGGACTAAAGAAGTTATCATCACCTTATGGGGAATCGGTAGAAGCAGATGGCGACATATGGGCTGTAACAATAAATATCAT
>CAZOGN010000018.1:0-18599 GCA_964579655.1 uncultured Lachnospiraceae bacterium | reverse complement strand
ATGGGGAATCGGTAGAAGCAGATGGCGACATATGGGCTGTAACAATAAATATCATTACAAGTATAATACTGGCAATAGTACCATTTGGATATACAATGCAATTTTTTAGAAAGCGTCCAAAACTCACAAGTGGAAAAACACAAAAGGCATCTTATGTCATAAGTATGTTCATGGGATTTGTCATTACACTTACGGTAATAGTATTGGAAATGTATAAATTATAGAAAGGTTATATGATTTTGCAAGACAAATCATATTAGGAGATTTGAGTATGAAATTTAATGATTTAGTCCCAGAGTTATCTGTATCGGATATTAACAAATCTAAAAACTTTTATACAAATATTCTAGGATTTAAGATAGAGTATGAAAGAGTTGAAAATAAGTTTGCCTTCTTATCCTATGGTGGAGCACAAATCATGATAGAGGAAATTAATGGGAACTGGAATACCGGAGAGTTAGAATATCCTTTTGGCAGGGGAATAAACTTTCAAATTATGACTGATGACGTGTATGAAATTGTAAGCAAGCTTAAGCAGAATAATATAAGTTTATACAGAGACATTATGACAAATAGATATGAATGCGGTAGTGAAGTGTTTATTGAAAAAGAAATTTTATTACAAGATCCGGATGGTTATTTACTAAGATTTTCTCAAACAGAGACTTGCTTATAAAACACAGCACAAAAACATATTACGTAATGGGAAATGTTCTTTTAATTTCATACCTGATAAGAAAAAGTACTTTAAAGAAGCGGTACGTATGGGGTTTCCAGGTGACACACCAGAAGAGAAGATGAAAGATTGTATATTTACTTTAGAAGAAGAGCTCATGGCAGAAGAGAATTCTAATGAAAAGTTCCCACAAGTAGTTGCAGAATCTTTTCAAGTTATGGAGTGTACATGGATGAGAGAACTTGATAATGCTCAAGATGATGCAGCAGATCGTATAGATGATGAGATTAGCTTTACCGATGAGGCCTGTGCTAAGCTTGTTAAGGTGCCTAGAATCTTTTTAAACACAGCACTTAAAGGTTGTGTTAAATGGGCGAAAGAGAATAATGCAGATGTAATTGATGCCGAACACATGGATATAATTAATGACAAACGTGCAAAAGAAAAAGAATAGCATTGTCATATAAAAGGAGCTAATAATATGCAAGAATATAATCCTGCCCAATGGCTTACGTTTTTTTACATTTATTGTTTTTTGGGTTGGTGCTATGAATCAACTTATTGTTCAATTCGAGATAAAAAACTGACTAACCGTGGATTTTTACATGGTCCATTCCTGCCCATATATGGGAGTGGGGCCATTGCACTTCTTCTTCTAACTAACCCTGTAAAAGATAATATCATTCTTACATTTATAGTTGCTATGATTGGTGCAAGCATTTTAGAGTTAGTTACAGGCATGGTAATGGAAGAGATTTTCAAGGTTCGATACTGGGATTATTCAGAAAGTCGTCTTAACATCAAAGGCTATATTTCATTAGTTCCCTCTTTACTGTGGGGGATAATGGGGATTTTGCTAATGAATCTAATACATAGTCCTATAGAAAGGCTAGTCTTTCGATTAGAACATAAAGCATTTTACATAGTGGTTTTAATAATTACTATATGCATGGCAGTAGATTTTGCAATCTCCTTCCGCACAGCTATTGATTTACGTAACATATTAATCAGTATGGAACAAGCCAAAATAGAATTGACCAAAATACAAAAACGAATGGACCTTATTATTGCCACTGCAGGCGAGACAGTCAATAATGGAAAAGAACTTATTTCCAAGGGACTTAGTGAAAGAAAGAAGCACTATGAAGAACAAATATCCATAAGACTCACGAGCTTAAAAGATATGAAGGAAGTTATTGAAAACAAACTAGACAGAATATCTTTTATATCAAAGGAGAATCCTAAATTATATGAAAAGATTAAAAACGAAGTAAAAAAACTAAGAAAACAATATAAAAAACGTATACACAGTAATGAATCACTTGTAGAATATAGGAAAAGGGAAAAAATAAAAATATTTAAAAGAAACCCTAGTATAACATCAAAGAAATTTGCAGAATCTCTAGAAGAATTAAAAAAATATTTATTTAACAAAATGTAAAATTTACATGAACTTTACAATAGATTAACTCAGACTTTACTGAAATTTAATAGTTTAGTTGTGGACTACGAATTTTTGGCCATATTGACATTATTAAAGAAGACGAGGAGTAGATGAATGGATATATTTAGCTTTTTGTTATTGATTGGTGGACTTGCCCTGTTTTTATACGGGATGACGGAAATGGGCAATGGTCTAGAGAAAGTATCAGGGGGTAAACTAAAATCAATTTTAGAGAAATTAACCTCAAATAAATATAAAGGTGCCTTACTAGGTGCAGGTGTAACGTTTGTAATTCAATCATCATCAGCAACGACTGTAATGGTGGTAGGCTTGGTAAATTCAGGTATTATGAAATTGTCACAAGCAATTGGTATAATAATGGGTGCTAACATAGGTACCACTATTACAGCATGGGTTTTAAGTTTAACTGGAATACAAAGTGATAATATTATTGTAAACTTACTTAAACCTACTTCGTTTGCACCAATATTAGCGATAATAGGAATTGGATTTTTAATGTTTTCAAAAAGTGAAAAGAAGAAAGATTTAGGTACAATCTTTCTAGGTTTCACAATATTAATGTTTGGAATGGATCTAATGAGTGGAGCGGTAGCACCACTAGCTGATGTACCTGGATTTAGAGAAATTTTAGTTAAATTCTCTAACCCAATCCTTGGAGTCTTAACAGGTGCCATACTAACTGCCATTATACAAAGTTCATCTGCTTCAGTGGGTATACTTCAAGCCATGGCTATGACTGGCATTGTGAATTATGGAGTGGCAATACCAATTATAATGGGACAGAATATTGGAACATGTATAACAGCCCTTCTTTCTGGTATAGGTGCTAAGAAAAATGCAAAAAGAGTAGCTGCAGTACATTTGTATTTCAACTTGATAGGTACACTATTATTTATGGCCCTATTTTATGGAATTAATGCATTTGTCAATTTTGATTTTCTAGGCAACTCAATTAACGCAGTGGGAATTGCTGTTATCCATACAATTTTTAATATATTAGCTACTTCAGTATTGTTACCATTCTCTAAATTAGTCGAGAAATTAGCAGTTATTACAATAAAAGATAGTGCAGAAGAAGAGGATGATGAGTTTAGAAAACTTGATGTTCGTTTTCTTGAAAGCCCTGGATATGCAGTGAAGTTATCTAGTGAGATGGCAATTAAGATGGCAAAAATATCAAGAAAAGGATTTTTGAAAGCAGTTAATCTTTTTAAAAAATATGAAAGTAAAGAAGCAAAAAAGGTAAAAGATATAGAAAATAGAGTAGATAGATACGAGGATGAAATAGGAAGTTATCTATTAAAATTAAGTACTAGGGATCTTAACAAGGATGACAACAATGTACTTACCTTGATACTCCATAGCTTAGGCGAATACGAAAGGATTTCTGATCATGCAGTTAATATAATGTATGCAGCAAAAGAGATGGAAAGTAAAGGCCTTAGTTTTTCCAAATGTGCATTAGGAGAATTAGAAGTTTTGATACGTGCAGTTACAAACATTCTAAATGATACTATAGATGCATTTGCCAACTTAGATATTTCAAAAGCAAAGACTATAGAGCCCTTAGAAGAAGTAATTGATTCCTTAAATAATGAGATTAAAAACAGGCATGTTCTTAGATTAAAAGAAGGAAGATGTACAGCAGAATTAGGTTTTATTCTTTCTGATATAACTACAAGTTTAGAAAGAATATCTGACCACTGTTCAAATATTGCTGTTTATGTTATACAGTTAAGCATGGATGAACTGGACATACATGAGTATTTAGATGAACTAAAACACGGAGATAATGAAAACTTTAAGAAGCAATACAAACTTGTCAAGAAACAATACAAATTACCAAAGCTTGATGAAAATGAGAAATAACTATTAAATATACTTATACAAAAGCCTTCAGCAGATATCTTAAGATATTTGCTGGAGGCTTTTAAAGTGGTGTAACAGTTATTTAATACTTATTTAATCATAAATTCAACACTATTTATTTCTATATGTTAAAATGTGATATGCTATATTTCCTTTTTTAAGGTAAGCACATGCATAAGGAAGGATATGAAGAGATATGGACAAAACAATAGATAAAACTTATAAAGCTAAAAACAAAAAAGCCAAAAGAATATTTATAATTATATTTTTTATTTTATTTTTTGCATTAATCATAAGCTACGCATCAATTTCTTATTACTATACAAATCATTTTTATAAAAACACATATATCAATGGTTTAGATGCATCGAACAAAACATTTGAAATAGTTAAAGCTGAAATCAATGATGAAATGCGTACATATACATTAACTCTAGAAGGAAGAAATGATCTTAGTGATGTTATATATGGATATAATATAGACATTAGGGCTGTATTTGATGATAACTTTGAAGAATTATTAACCAATCAAAAAGGCTATGATTGGCCCAAATACTTATTTGCAAGAAGAGATATTGAAGTTGAAACTATGATAGAGGTTGATGAGGATTTACTTAATTTGAACTTTGAAGGATTGGCATTTTTTGACGAGGATCTTGTAATAGAGCCAGCTGATGCTTATATTTCAGACTTTACTGGAGATAATTATGAGATTATAGATGAAGAATTAGGTAACGTAGTTATAAAAAACGTCTTATATAATTCGGTGGTTGAATCAATTAAGTTTCTTGAACCAACCCTATCTCTAGAAGAGATAAATAGCTATGAAGAACCAAATATTAGGGCAGACAATCCTGAACTAGTACGTTTATTAAATGATTTAAATGACTTTACAAGAGCAAATATAGTATATGAATTTGGAGATGTAACTGAAGTTGTTGATGGTAAAAGAATTAGTGAATGGCTTATAGTTGATGACTACAAGCAAGTAAGCTTAGACCCTCAAGGGGTAAAAGAATTTGTAGATTACATAGGTAAAACATATAATACATTTGGAAAAACACGTACATTAGAAACATCTTATGGACAAACAATTGAAGTAAAGGGTGGAGATTATGGATGGTGGCTTAATAGAGGTAAAGAGGTACATGAGCTGACTGAATTAATTTTAGAGGGAGCTAACACAGTTAAGGAACCATCATACTTACAAACTGCCTCCCAATATGGAGATGACGATATTGGAGATACATATGTAGAAGTTAATATAACAGCTCAACACCTTTATTTTTATAAAGATGGGGAACTTGTAGTTGAATCAGACTTTGTTTCAGGCAACTTATCCAAAGGATATGTAAACCCTTTAGGAACTTTCCCGGTACAATATAAAGAAAGAAATGCTATATTATCTGGAGAAGATTATAGTAGTCCAGTGGATTATTGGATGCCCTTTTATGGAGATATAGGTTTTCATGATGCAAGTTGGCGTAATAAATTTGGTAAGAATATATATAAGACTAATGGATCGCGTGGCTGTATAAACATGCCTAAAGAGAACGCAAAAAAGATGTATGAAAATATAGAAAGAGGCGTAGCGGTTTTCGTCTATGAACTTCCCGGCACTGAAAGTTAAAATTTTGCTGCCACCGATCATTAATTAATGGTAGGTGGCAGCAATTGTTAACAAATAAGAGTGCCGGTTTTGCCGTTTATTCCGTCCTTGGCTTTTTCTAATAGAGTTATTAGGGTGGAGCGGCCAGGTTTAGAGGAAGCAAAATCAAGGGCAGCTTGCACTTTTGGTAACATTGACCCTTTTGCAAAATGACCTTGGCTTATGTATTCTTCTGCCTGGGAAGTAGTCAAATGGTCTAACCACTCTACATCAGGAGTGTTAAAATTGATAGCAACTTTTTCTACAGCTGTTAAAATAATTAACAAATCTGCATTTATATTCTGGGCTAGCAAGCTACTTGCAAAATCCTTATCAATAACAGCAGCTATACCTTTTAGGGAGTTTCCTTCTTTTGTTACAGGAACTCCGCCACCACCACATGTAATAACAACTTCTCCTGCAGTAATTAAATTATTAATTGTATTGATTTCAATAATTTCTTTTGGTAAAGGGGAAGCTACAACTCTTCTATAGCCTCTTCCAGAGTCTTCAACTACAGTAACCCCTTTTTCTCGAGCTACTTTTGCCTCATCTTCAGTCATAAAGTTTCCTATTGGTTTTGTTGGATTTGAAAAAGCCAAATCTTCTTTTTCTACTCTAACTTGAGTAACAATAGTAGAAACAGATTTATTAATGCCACGGTTTAATAATTCTTCTCTCATAGCATTTTGTAGATCGTTACCGATGTAAGCTTGGCTCATTGCTACACATGCTGATAAAGGAGTTAGATTTGGATTATTATTATAAGAGCGATCGTATTCTGACATTGCCAGATTAATCATACCTACTTGAGGTCCGTTTCCGTGAGAAATCACTACTTCACAGCCTTCTTCTATCAAATCAACAATGGCTTTAGAAGTTTCTTTGACAGCAACTTTTTGTTCGTCAGGTGTGTGACCTAGTGCATTTCCACCAAGTGCAATTACTACTCTTTTACTCATAATTATTTTCTCCTCTTACTTGTAGATTCACGTTAATGTATATTTAAACCATTATTAATAATACTACTTGAAAGCTCATATGTAAAGAAAAAAATAATCAAAATATCCGGCTAGTATCTTTTCTGAAAAATAAGTTTACATTTTAGTCAAAGTATACTATCATAAGAAGTGGTTAACTTACTAACTAGCAATAATAGGAGGTGCGTGTATGGATAAAGAGTTTATTAATGCAAAAAATGCTCCTGCAGCTGTAGGACCATATGTACATGCTAGAAAGGCTGCTAACATGTATTTCATATCAGGACAATTAGGACTAATAGCAGATACTGGAGAGTTGGCAGTAGGTATAGAAGCTCAAACTCATCAAAGTCTTAAGAATCTTGGAATTATTTTAAAAGAAGCAGGCCTTGAATATTCAGATGTTGTGAAAACAACCATATTCTTAGATGATATTAATGATTTCGCTAAAGTAAATGAAATCTATGCCCAGTACTTTACTGGAGTAACACCTGCACGTTCTTGTGTAGAAGTTGGAAGAATTCCTAAAGATGCACTAGTAGAAGTAGAAGCAATCGCGGTAAAAGATAACTAATAAAGAGGGATAAAGTTGGAAAAAGAAATATATGTAATTGGACATATTAACCCAGATACAGATACCATTTGCTCAGCAATTACTTATGCAAATTTAAAACACAAAATAGATGGGAAGAACTATCAACCCAAAAGAGCTGGTATTATAAATTCCGAAACAAGTTATGTTTTGGATTATTTTGATGTAGAAAGACCAAGATATCTTGATAACGTATATACCCAAGTCAAGGACATGGATATTCGAAGAATCGAAGGAATAAGCAAGGATATTTCTCTAAAAGAAGCATGGCTTATAATGCAAAGAGAAAACATTGTGACTCTACCAGTAATCACCAAAAAGAAAACACTAGAAGGATTAATTACAGTAGATGATATTACTGAGATTAACATGGACACCTACGATAGTAGTCTTCTAGGTACAGCCGGGACTTCTGTAAGGAACATTGTAAAAACCTTAGAAGGTGAAATTGTAGTAGGTGATATTGATGAGTATATAAAGGGAGGCAAAGTCTTAATTGCAGCTGCTAACCCTGATTTAATGGAAGATTATATAGACAAAGGAGATGTGGTTATTGTAGGTAACCGCTATGAATCTCAAATAAGTGCAATTGAAATGAATGCCAAATGTCTTATAATTAGTGATGGGGCAGATGTTACTAGAAGCATTAAGTCTATAGCTAGCAAAGCAAAATGTATTATTATTAGTACCCCTTATGATACTTTTACAGTTGCAAGGGTTATTAATCAAAGTATGCCAGTAGGCCATTTCATGAGGCAAAACAGCCTAGTAACCTTTAATTTAGAAGAGGAATTAAACGAAGTTAAGACAAGTATGGCCAAACTACGTTTCAGATATTTCCCTATACTTGATGATGGATATTATGTTGGAATGATATCTAATCGAAACATACTAGGAGCTAGAAAGAAACAAGTTATCTTAGTAGATCACAATGAAAAAACCCAAGCAGTTAGAGGAATAGAAGAGGCAGATATTCTTGAAATTATTGATCATCATAGAATAGGTAACTTAGAAACACTTAACCCTATTTTCTTTAGAAATCAGCCACTTGGTTGCACATCAACAATTATTTATTTGATGTACAAGGAAAATGGAGTTGAAATTGATAAGAAAACAGCGGGACTTTTGTGTTCAGCCATACTTTCTGACACTCTGATTTTCAAATCTCCAACCAGCACAAAGATTGATGTGGATGCAGCCAATGAACTTGCTAAGATTGCAGCAATTGATATTCATAAGTATGCTAAAAAGATGTTTTCTGCAGGAAGTGATTTAAAGAAAAAGAAACCTCAAGAAATTTTGCAACAGGACTTTAAAAAGTTTGCTATTGGAGAGAGAAACATTGCCACTGCGCAAATTAATGCTATGGACAAGGATGATTTAAATTCAATAAAGAAGAAATTAAAACCATACCTTGAAGAGAACATATACAAATACAATGTAGATATGATTTTCATCTTATTAACTAATATTTCAGATAGTTCATCAGAGCTTTTAGCTTGCGGATCAAATGCCGAAGAATTAGCAAGGAAAGCATTTAATATAGATGAAAAAGAAGAGACATTGTACTTATCAGGAGTTGTTTCCAGAAAGAAACAGTTCATTCCTAGTATAATGAATGCAATACAACAAGAAGATCTATAATAAGAGTACTAATAAAGTATTTTTAATTATATATAAATTGATAAAGGAGTGTAATATTTATGAGATTAGAAGGAAAAGCAGTAGTAGCGCAAGGTGGAGGACCATCTGCAGTTATTAATCAATCTTTAGTAGGAGTAGTACTAGAGGCGAGAAAATATTCACAAATAACAAAAGTTTACGGAGCAGTTAATGGTATAGCAGGTATAGTTGATGAGAACTTCATTGACTTAACACAAGAAACTACTCACAATTTAGAAATGGTAGCAAACACACCTTCCTCAGGGCTACATTCAACAAGGATAAAACCTACTGAAGAGATTTGTAAAGGAATCTTTAAAGTGTTTAAAGCTCATGATGTACGTTACTTCTTCTATATTGGCGGTAATGATTCAGCTGATACAGTAAGAATTGTTAATGAAGAAGCAAAAAAAGAAGGTTATGAATTTAGAGCAATTCATGTTCCTAAAACAATTGATAATGATTTATTAGTAAATGATCATACACCAGGTTATGGTTCAGCAGCTAAGTTTGTTGCGCAAGCATTTATGGGACTTAATTTAGATAACAATGCGCTTCCAGGAGTGCATATCGGAGTAGTTATGGGAAGAGATGCAGGATTTTTAACTGCAGCAGCAGCCCTAGCTAAAAAGAATCCTGAAGATGGACCTCATTTAATTTATGTTCCAGAAAGAGCATTTGATAAAGCTCAATTCTTAAATGATGTTAAAACTGTTTATGACAAATATGGTCGTTGCTTAATTGCAGTTTCAGAAGGAATTAAAAACAAAGCTGGAGACCCAGTTATTACAGAATTAGTTGAAAGTGAAAAAGATGATCACGGAAATGTTCAATTATCTGGTACTGGTGCTTTAGGAGATTCCTTAGCACAATTAATTAAAGACGAGTTAAAAATCGAAAGAGTTAGAGCAGATACATTTGGATATACGCAAAGATCCTTTGTTGGATGTGTATCAGATGTTGACCAACAAGAAGGAAGAGAAGTTGGTGAAAAAGCTGTACAATTTGCAATTTGGGAAGGTGTTGACGGTTCAGTTGTAATTAAGAGAACTGGAAATTACTCTGTAAATTATGAAATTACCGAATTAAAGAATGTTGCAAAATATACAAAAGGTATGCCAGATAACTTCATTAATGAAGAAGGAAATTATGTAACAGATGATTATATCAGTTATGTAACTCCACTTTTAGGTAGTGACATGCCAAAGATTAGTACACTTAGAGCACCTCAAGTAAAAAAAATACTTAAGAAGTAATAAGCTTAGTATTTTTAAGGAAAGCAGGGAATAAGATTGTTAGCTATATATTATTTAATTATATCTTTCTTATTAGGACATATTAGTATTTCTCTTATATTCCCAAGATTAAAAGCTTTTGCTAGAAAAACCTATAAAGGAAGGGATATAGGAATTCCAAGTGGATTCCTATTATACCCTTCCTATTTTATAGTTGGAACAGTTTTATTAACTTGGACGACATACATAATAGCATATCTAGCGAGAAACAATACAGAGCCTTTAGCCATTGCAAATACCATAGCTTTAGCTTTTTATAGCCTTATTTGTATGCTCTATTATGGTAGAAGTTTCTTTAAAAGCAGAAGGGAAAGAAAGTTCCTTAGCAAAAATGGATTTAAAAAACCTAACATTACTAAGGGTGAATTAGTCTACCTTTTTTTAATTACTATGTTATCCATCTTTTTAATGTGCTATACTTTTTATATTATAGGTAATAAGCTACATGTTGGCTTTAGCGTATTTAGTGATTTTTCACCCCATTTAAGTATGATACGTTCTTTTTCAAAGGGAAACAACTTTCCAACATCCTATACATTTTATGCAGGAGAGGATATTAGATATCATTTTATGTTTTTGTTTTTAGCTGGGAATCTTGAATTCTTAGGTTTGAGACTTGATTTTGCTTTTAATATACCAAGTGCCATGGCCCTAATATCAGTCTACTTACTCTTATATGTTTTGGCAGTAAAAATTTCAGAAAGAAAATCAGTTGGATTTTTAACAGCTCTCCTCTTTACTTTTCGCAGTTCAATAAGTTTTTTTACTTATTTAGCACAAATCCCAAGTGGTGAAAATAGATTAGCGACCCTAGCTAGAAATACAGAGTACATAGGATATACACCCAAAGAAAATTGGGGCTTATGGAATTTAAATGTCTATATCAATCAAAGGCATTTCCCCTTTTCTATTGCAATGTTACTATTTGTAATTATTTTGTTTTTACCTAAATTATATAAAATGTTTTCTTACATTCAATATATAAATAACATTGTAGGTGTTGAAGAGTTTACCAGAAAACCATATAATAAATTAGAAAAGATTATCTTGTATAGAAAGAAAATCAGCGTCTATATAAAGACTGTTTTCTTCACAAAACAAGGTTGGATTATAAAGAATTATAAATTAGCAATATTTACAGGAGTTTTGGCAGGAGCTACTGCCTTTTGGAATGGTGCAGGCCTTATTGCTCTTATTTCCATCTTATTTTTAATGGCAGTTTTCTCATCTAATCGTTTGGAATATTTAATTACTGCCCTTATAGCAACAGCCCTATCAATTTTGCAATCAGCATTCTTTGTTAATGCATCACCAGTATCAGTAGAATATAAATTTGGATTTATTGTTGAGAACCCTAATTTCTTTAGTGTAATAGAATATATAATTAGGTTATTTGGATTTTTACCTTTTGTGATTCTATTTGCATTCATAATTAAGAAAGGTGTGGAAAGATATTTAATCCTAGCATTTTTAGGTCCAGCTATTATTACATTTTATATATCTTTAACACCGGATGTAACAGTAAACCATAAATATTTGATGATTTCCGTTATGCTACTTGGAATAATAGCTGCAAATTTAATTGTGGATATATTTAAAAAAAGGAAGATTATTTATAAAATAGTAGCCATAGTTTTAGTCATCTTTTTAACCATAACAGGGTTTTATGACTTTACAACTCTTATAAGAATTAATAAGAACTCTGTCATATTGGAGTTGGAAAATGATATAACAAAGTGGATAGAAGAAAACACAGATAGCCAAGACATTTTTCTAACATCAACATATGCCCTAAATCAGGTGGTATTTGCAGGTGCTCCCTTGTATCAGGGTTGGCCTTATTTCGCTTGGTCAGCAGGATATGACACTGCTTATAGAGATGAGCAAGTAAAGCTAATGTATGAGGCTGATTCTTCAGAAGAGTTAGAAGAACTAGTTAAAAAAAATAATATTAGCTACATAATAGTAGATTGTGAAAATAGAATCACAGAAAACTACAATATAAATGAAGAAAACATTAAAAACACATATGAATGTGTATACGAAGAAGCTAAGGACGAATATAAGTTCTCAATTTACGATACAAGTTATCAAATTTACAAATGAAAGCGAGACATAATTTTGAAAGCTTATAAGAATATAGAAAGAAGTATTTTAAAAAGATATAGAAAGCCAATATGGAGAAAGTTTAATAGGGCTATAAGTGATTATCAGCTAATTGAGGACGGGGATAGGATTGCAGTATGTATTTCCGGCGGTAAGGACTCCATGCTAATGGCCAAATTATTAGAAGAATTACAAAGACATGGTAAGATCAAATTTGATTTAGAATATATAGTAATGAATCCAGGATATAATGAAGAAAATAAGCAAAAAATAATTGAGAATGCTAAAACTTTAAACATTCCAATTAATATGTTTGAAACAGATATTTTTGAAATTGTTGATGAGCTAGAAAAGTCCCCATGTTATCTTTGTGCAAGAATGAGAAGAGGAAGCTTATACAATAAGGCTGAAGAACTCGGTTGTAATAAAATAGCCCTTGGACATCATTTTGATGATGTAATTGAAACAATATTAATGGGAATGCTATACGGTTCACAAATTCAAACAATGATGCCTAAACTTCATAGTAAGAACTTTGAAGGTATAGAATTAATACGTCCAATGTATTTGATTAAGGAAAAAGATATTATAAATTGGTCATCCTATAATAACTTATCATTTATTCAATGTGCCTGTAAAGTAAGTAATAATGTAAAAACTGAGAAAACAGGAGATACTGGCGGTGGTTCTAAAAGAGAGGAAATGAAGGAATTAATAGAACGTTTTAGAGAAATTGATAGTAGTATAGATATGCATATATTTAAAAGCGTTGAAAATGTCAAACTAGATACTATTATTAGCTACAAAAAAGATGGAGAGCTACATCATTTTTTAGATGATTATGATAAAAGGGGATAAATGATGGAAGATGTATTTCAAAGAAGCACCATGCTTCTTGGACAAGATGCTATGAATAAACTTTCAAATTCAAGAGTTGCTGTCTTTGGAATAGGAGGCGTTGGTGGCTTTGTAGTAGAGGCTCTAGTTCGAACTGCTATAGGCGAAATTGATATTATAGATAGTGACAAGGTTTGCTTATCAAATATTAACAGGCAAATCATTGCTACAAGAAAGACAGTTGGCATGTACAAGGTAGATGTTATGAAGGAAAGGATTTTAGATATTAATCCTGATGCAAAAGTACACACTCATAAGTGTTTCTTTTTACCAGATAAGTCTAATGAATTTGATTTTTCTAAGTATGACTATATTGTAGATGCTGTAGATACTGTAACTGCAAAGTTAGAACTTATAGTTAAGGCAAATGAATATAATGTTTCCATAATAAGTTGTATGGGTGCTGGCAATAAACTCGATCCAACAAGGCTAGAAGTTGCAGATATTTATGAAACTTCTATGTGCCCTTTGGCAAAAGTGATGAGAAAAGAACTAAGGGCTAGAGAAATTAAATCTCTCAAAGTAGTGTATTCGAAGGAGCCACCTATAAAGTCAAGACCTGTTCCTGGAAGTGTTTCTTTTGTACCATCTGTTGCAGGACTTATTATTGCAGGAGAGCTTATAAAAGAACTATCTGATACAAATTAATATAATAGAAGGTTAATGTTGATATTGTTTCAAAATAATAGAAAAGGTGATGAATATGAATAAGAATTTAAGTAAAAAAGCAAGAAAGCAATTAGTTGAAAATGGACAAACATATGAATATTATAGTCTATCTACATTAAAAGAAGAGGGTTATGATATAACTCATTTACCATATTCCATTAAAGTTTTGTTAGAGTCAGTACTTCGTCAGTGGGATGGACATGCAATTACGGATGAACATATTCGAAATTTGGCCAACTGGACAAAAAAAGATTATGATGGTCAGGAAGTTCCCTTTAAACCAGCTCGTGTTATTTTACAAGATTTTACAGGAGTACCTGCAGTTGTAGATTTAGCAGCCCTTAGAGATGCTATGAACAAGCTAGGTGGAGATGTAAATAAAATAAATCCTGAAAATCCGGTTGATTTAGTAATTGATCACTCGGTTCAAGTTGACAAACATGGAACAGAGGAAGCCTTAGATGAAAATCTAAAGATTGAGTTTAATAGAAACAAGGAGCGTTATGAATTTTTACGTTGGTCTCAAGAAGTATTTGAGAATTTTAATGTTATACCTCCTGCAACGGGAATTATACATCAGGTAAATTTAGAATATCTGGCAAGTGTAGTTGTAGAAAAAGAAGTAGGTGGAAAAGTGACAATTTTCCCAGATACCTTAGTAGGTACAGATTCACATACAACCATGATCAATGGTCTAGGAGTACTTGGCTGGGGTGTTGGTGGTATAGAAGCTGAAGCTGGTATGCTTGGTCAACCATCCTATTTTACAATCCCTGATGTAGTTGGTGTACGTCTAACTGGCAAGTTAAAAGAAGGTGTAACAGCAACTGATGCAGCCCTTAGACTTACACAAATTCTAAGAGAGTCTGGTGTGGTAGCTAAGTTTGTAGAGTATTTCGGAGAAGGAATGGAAAACCTATCACTGGCAGACAGGTCAACTATTGCTAACATGGCTCCAGAATACGGTGCAACTTGCGGATTTTTCCCAGTAGACACGGAAACCTTAAAATATTTAAAATTAACTGGAAGAAAAGATGAACAAATAGCCTTGGTAGAAGCTTATTTAAAGGCAAATGATATGTTCTACACATCAGATGCTGAAGAGCCAGTATACACAAACATTATAGAGTTAGACTTAAGTACAGTAGAAACAAGTCTTGCAGGACCAAAACGTCCACAAGACCGTATTTGCCTTGATGATATGCAAGAGGCTTTTGTAAAATCTATTAGCTCGCCAGCAGGTAATTCAGGTCATGGATTAACAGCTGATGAATTTAACAAGAAGGCAGAAATTATATTTGCAGATGGAAGAAAATCAACCTTAGAGACAGGCTCTGTTGTTATTGCATCTATTACTTCTTGTACTAATACATCAAATCCTCTTGTTATGCTAGGAGCAGGACTTTTAGCTAAGAATGCAGTAGAAAAAGGATTAGAAGTAGCAGCTCATGTAAAAACTTCACTTGCACCAGGTTCAAGAGTAGTAACAGGTTACTTAGAAAATGCTGGACTTCAAGAATATTTAGATAAATTAGGCTTTAATACTATAGGTTATGGATGTGCAACATGTATAGGTAATTCAGGTCCTTTGCCAAAAGAAGTAGAAGAAAAGATAATAGAAGAAGACTTAGTTGTAACTTCTGTTTTATCTGCTAACCGAAACTTTGAAGGTCGAATCCATCAAAATGTTAAGGCTAATTACTTAGCTTCTCCTATTCTTGTAGTTGCTTATGCAATAGCAGGAACAGTTAATGTTAACTTAAGGGAAGATAGCTTAGGAAAAGACAAGAATGGAAATGATGTTTATCTAAAAGATATTTGGCCAGATGAGAAAGAACTAGAAAAACTTGTAGTAGAAAGTGTTAAACCTGAATTATTTAATAAAGAATATAGTAATGTATATAAGGCAAATGAATTATGGAATAATATCGAAGTTGGAGACAGTCCGCTTTATGACTTTGACGAAAGTTCAACATACATTCAAAATCCTCCATTCTTTGATAATTTATCAAAAGAACCTTCTAAGATTGAGGCCCTAAAAGATATGAATGTTATTGGTAAGTTTGGAGATTCAGTAACAACAGACCATATATCACCAGCTGGTGCAATTGCCAAATCCACACCTGCCGGCAGATATCTTCTTGAAAATGATGTTCCTGTGGAAGAGTTCAATACTTATGGCTCAAGACGTGGAAATCATGAAGTAATGATGAGAGGAACATTTGCAAATGTACGTATTAGAAATCAAGTTGCACCTGGAACAGAAGGTGGACTTACTAAATATATGCCAACAGGCGAAATGATGTCAATTTATGATGCAAGTATGAAGTATAAGGAAGACGGTGTTGGCCTTGTAGTACTTACTGGAAAAGACTATGGAATGGGCTCTTCTCGTGACTGGGCAGCAAAGGGTACAAGTCTTCTTGGAATAAAAACAGTTATTGCAGAAAGTTACGAACGTATCCACCGCTCTAACTTAGTAATGATGGGTGTACTTCCACTTCAATTCTTGGAAGGAGAGTCAGCAGATTCACTTGGCTTAACTGGAGAAGAAACCTATACAGTTGATATTGATGATAATGTAAAACCAAGAGATGTGCTAAAGGTTACAGCAACTGCTAAAGACGGAAGCGTTAAGGAGTTTTCAGCTATTGCTAGGTTTGATTCAGAAGTTGAAATGGATTACTACCGCCATGGTGGGATACTGCAGATGGTACTTCGTGAAAAACTAAACGATTAGATATAGAGATAAGACTAAAGAATCAAGGCCTGTGGCTAACATTATGGTGACAGGCCTTGATTTATGTTTTAAAGATATGAAAGTTCTTTTGGATTTAATCTGAAAAATTACTTGATTTATATGGGGGGGATGCTATATTATGTATGTAACTAATTTCTGGTCAAACACGAATTTTTGTTTAAGAAAAGGGGAGCGTTTATATATGAAAATTGGAAGAAAAACTTACATGTTACTTTTGCTGATACTTATGCTAATCCTTACTGCCTGTCAGGATGCCAAACCCTCTAGTAAAAATTTAGTAGATTCAAAATTGTTAGAAAAGTTAAGTAGTTCGAGTATAGGGGCAGTCAATCCACAGTTATTATTTGCAGATGATTCTAATGCAATAATTTACGACCATTCAGGGCTGTTAGTATTCGATTATGTGGAGAAAGAAATTATTCGGGCTTTAGACTTTGAAGAGATGGATATTATGATTCAGGGAGATAAGGCGTCTTCTATTTATGTTGATAAACTTGGAACAACTGTATTTTTTGAAAAACTATCCACAAAAGAAGTTATCTCATATGATATAGAAAAGGATGAATTGAGTAATCTAGACTCTACTGTTTTAGAAAAGGGGCCTCTTACTGAGCAGTATGATATTTATAAGGATTATATTGAGTTTTATGATGGCGGTATAGAATATATTTCTGAAGATCTATACCCTTTAAGCAATCTTATTCAATTATCAGATGAAGTTTATGTCTATTTGACTCATGATTTAGATACAATGTTATTGAAAGATTTGAAACTTGTTATAGCCTCAGCTGAAAGTACTGATGTTATATCTGTGTTTCCATAAAGCGGAGATGTGTTTAGATTTTATATAAAATAATTTACAAGAAATAGCATATAAGAAAGAAACTCAACTTAAAAGCTGGAGATAAGGTTGTTTTCATCGAAGAGAATGGCCGGGCGGTTATGGAGAATTAACTATGACGATAATGCTGAAAATTTATTCTTTACTCTTCGCTTCTCGATACACCCTATATGAAATAACACATGAGATTATAGCTGCAAGCACCAAAAATACTACCATCAAGATTTGCGAAGTCAGTCCTCCCAGTACAATAGCAGAGAGAATTGATAGAAAACCTGCAATTATAAGAATAATGCCGGTATAATAGTTGCTAACTTCCCATGTATTTTCATTATACATACTCCAAGAGGTTCTAAGTCCAATAACAGCATTAGGTTTGGATTTCATAGTTATCTTAGCAAGAGCAATAGTAAGTATGCTAATTAAAATAGTCATAAGAGTATAAAAATCAATATTGCCAATAGATAACACACTACTATTATTCCAGGCAAGAATAATAAAATAAAAGCACATAAAATCTAATATAAGTATTAATAATATGGATGTATTATTAATCAAGCTTATATTATTTTTAATGTGTTGAGTTTTTTTATCTGAGTCATCTTCTGTAATTCCCTTTTTCATTTTAGAAATAACAATATTAGTTCCAAGATGGGTCAAATATATAAATACAGGCATAATCAGTAAGAGATATTTGGAACCACGACCATCCACATTGCCATAAATATCATAATGCGAGGGGATATTGTCTGGCAAGAAGAACAAGACTATTATTGTGATAACAAGAGGTAGGACTGATAGAAGCAACCTAATTTTTTTCTTCATTGACTAAACCTCCTAATTCTACAGTGATAGATAAGCTATAATTTGTATTATATATGTTAAATATGACTAGTTCAAGTCAATATATTTGAAATGGATTAATGGATTCCTAGTAAATGTTGTTTCCTTGACTTAAATCAAGTTAAAAAGGTTAATATAAGTGTATATTGTAATTTAAGAGGAGGTTGCTTATAATTAAAGTTAAAGATATATAGAATTTGTTCCATTATAAACCAAAGAATACGGAGGTAAAATTATGAGTAAAAGAATAACAGACAAGGTAACTTGGGTTGGTAAAGTAGACTGGGAACTACAA